>NZ_JAPELX010000002.1 GCF_026343335.1 Streptomyces sp. NBC_00078
CTGCCGCAGTACATGGTCGAGACGCGGCTCCCGGCCTCGACCACGGTGACATCGTGAAGCATCTTTCACCCTCCCGTCAGCGGTGTCCTGCACCTTCGCGCGGCCCGCGGCCACCGGACAGCGGTGGTTCCGTCGGCTGGAACAGCCCGGCGGCCTCGTGGGCCCGCACTACTCACGCGGCTTCCAGCAGGCCCAGGCCGAGGTCACTGACCTGCGCCCCGGAGGCGACCGCCTTGCGGCAGGCCATGAAGGTGCGCGGATCGTCGACGACCAGGGCGCCGACGGCCCGCCCCGCCTCATCGGCGTAGACGGCGGTCATCCCGCTGTCTTCGATGCCGCCCCGCAGCGCGCTCAGCCGGCCCTCGGCGGGCCTGCCGACGATCTGGATGCGCCGACCGTACTGGTCGGACCAGACGTAGGGCACCTGGGCCCGTGGCGTCCGCTGCCCGAGGATGTCGGCCGCGACGATCTCCCCGTGCTCCCCGGCATTGGTCCAGTGCTCGATGCGCAGCGACTTGCCGAACATCGGGTGATACCGGTGAGCGATGTCACCTGCGGCGTAGACCGCGCCCACGCCCACGCCCGTGACACGCAGCCGGCTGTCGCAGGCCACCCCGTTGGCGAGACCGAGCCCGGAGGACTCCAGCCAGTCCGTGGCGGGACGTGCGCCGATGCCGACGACGACCAGGTCGGCAGGGAGGGTGCGGCCGTCGGCCAGAACGACACCGGTTACCCGGCCCCGTCCGTCGTCGGTGAAGCTGCTGAATCCGACGCCGGCCTCGACCGCGACGCCGTTCATGGCGTGAATGCCCGCCAGCATCCGGCCTACCCGCTCACCGAACAGATGGGCCATGGGGATCGGCTGCGCTTCCACGACACAGACGTCCAGCCCGCGCGCCCGGGCCGCTGCAGCGAACTCGGCGCCGATGAAGCCAGCCCCGATGACCACCACCCTGGGCGAACGGTCGAGTTCGGCTCGCAGCGCCCACGCGTCGTCGGCCGTCCGAAGGGTGTGGACGCCCGAGAGGTCGCCGGTACCCGGCAGTGTGCGCGGGGTGACCCCCGTGGCGAGGACCAGCCGGTCGAACGGCAACCGCTCGCCCCCGTCGGTCGCCACGCGCCGCTCGGTGAGGTCGAGACCGACCGCCTTCACGCCGAGCATCAGCTCGATGCCGCGTTCGTCGGCCTCCTGTTTCGTCAGCAGGACGGGAGGCTCGCCCGCACGGTCGGGGGCCAGCACCTCCTTGGACAGGGCCGGCTTGTCGTACGGCTGGTGCCGCTCCTCGCCGACGAGGGTGATGCGCTCCTGGAAGCCCCCCTGCCGGAGAGCCTGCGCCGTACGCACGCCCGCCACCGAGGCGCCGATGATCAGAACAGTCATGCATGCACTGTCGGAATTACCGGCAGCGGCCACAATGTCGAGTGCCGGTCGCTGGAACTCATTGCCATGAACGCCACCGATAACGGCAGTTGCCCCGGAACCGGCCTTGATCGGGCCGATCCCGGGGCAGCTCCCGCCCATGCTCACCGAACTGGTTTGATTCCCGCGGCGTGTCTTCGCGCCAACACCTCGTACACACCTGGGTTGTTCAGTATCCACTGCTCGGCGGTCGTTCCGACGATGGACCGCTTGACCACCGCCGGAATACCCGCCACCAGGGCCTCCGCCGGGAAGTCCGAACCGGCCGGTACCAGCGAATGCGCGGCGACGAGCGACCGCGCCCCGACCCGCGCACCGTCGAGCACGGTGCTGCCGTTCCCGATCAGTGCCTCTTCCCCGATGACCGCGCCGTGCACGACGCACAGATGCCCCACGGTCGCGCCGGGACCGATCTCCGTGGGCAGATCGGGTGGTCCATGCAGCACACTGCCGTCCTGCACATTGGCTCCTCGGCGCACTGTGATGCGGGAGTAGTCGCCCCGCAGGACCGCGTTGTACCAGACCGACGCGCCCGCCTCGATGACAACGTCGCCGATCAGTACGACGGTGGGCGCGACGAACGCGTCCGGGTGGACGGCGGGTGCGATCCCGTCGAGCTCGTACAGCGGCACTGTCACAGGCTCCCGCTGACGAAGCCGCGCACGGCGGCCACGAAACGGTCGTGCTGCTCGATCTGCGTCCAGTGGCCGCACTTCCCGATGCCGTACAGCCGCACGTTCGGGAGGTGGTCGAAGAACCACTTGCCGCCGTCGAAGACAACGAACCGGTCCTCACGCCCGTGGATGACGAGAACATCCTGCTCGATCTTGGCCGCGTCCTCGGGCGTCAGCGCCCACGGCCGGTCGAGGACGTCTACGAACGTGGCCCGGTGGGAGCGCTCCACATCCGGCCGCACGGCGCGCGGGATCCGCTGCTCCGCGATCTTCCGCAGGTCCCCGCCGAACAGCTGCGGGTCGTAGACGAACTGTTCCAGCATGTGCTGCATGGCCTCGGTCGTCGGATTGTCGTAGAACAGGGCCAGCGACGGGATCGCGGGACCGGGCGGAATCGGCGAACCGCCGGAACCCATGAGAACGATCTTCTCGACCCGCTCCGGCGCCTGCAGCGTCGCACCGAGCGACCATATGCCGCCCATGGAGTTGCCGACGAGGACCGCCTTCTCCAGTCCCAGCTCGTCCAGCAGCCCGATCAGGGTGTCGACTCGGAGCTGGGTGAAGGCCGCCATGCCCTGCGGCGGCGGCTCGGGGTGGCTGGAGTCGCCGAAGCCGATGACGTCCGGCGCGAGGCAGTAGTAGTCGTTCCCGAGATCCTTCAGCACTGCCTCCCAGTTCGAGAGGCCGGTCGCGCCCGGTCCGGAACCGTGCAGGAACAGGAGGGCCGGCTTGGACTTGTCACCGGAAGCGTTCAGCTGGAATTCGTACTCTCCGACCGTGACCTTGGTCGTGGTGATCGGTGCGTCGGCCATGCTCACTCCTCACTTGACATGTGCTGCAGACCGCCATGATTCACACGCCACCGTTGTGACGGCAGGAGGTTGTTCCACCCCCCGGAACCCCGTCACTCGCGCGTTGGCGTCCACGCGGCAGAAACAAAGCTGAATCCGATCCCCCTGGACATGTCGAGCACGTCTCGACCGAGCGAGCGCACGGGCGCCGCCCCGGCCACGCCACGGGCTCCGGGCGTCATCGTGCCGCCTCCGGGGTTCCAGCAGCCGAAACCGGCGCTTCTGGAAGCTGCTGGAGCAGGTCGACGACCTGGACTGGATCTACCTCGCTCCGCCGCCCGGAATCGGCCCGGGTGAGCGCACCGGCCGTTTCCGTCGTGGTGGTCGGGAACTGCTCCAGACCCCGGACGGGACGCTGCCCGGGATCTCGTTCGACGACTACGCCATCGCGATCGTCGACGAGCTGGAGAGTCCCTCACACATCCGCGACCGATTCACGGTCGCCTACTGAAGCAGGCATCAGGGGCCGACGGCCGGCACCGGAGCCAGTACCAGGGCAGGGGCCTGATCCCGGTGGATCAGGCCCCTGCCGGGTTTCCGCGCCAACAGCGATGAGGAGCAGGCACAAGACACGAGATCACTCAGCGTGTCCCGCGAAGGCACCCACCGCCCCGCCCCTCCCCGTCGTCAGGCCGACGACGCCTGGGACACGAGGTCGAGGGCGATGTCGGTGATCATGTCCTCCTGGCCGCCGACCATCTTGCGGCGTCCGACCTCGACGAGAATGGCGCGGGTGTCGATGCCGTAACGCTCGGAGGCCTTCTCGGCGTGCCGCAGGAAGCTCGAGTACACGCCCGCGTAGCCGAGGGTGAGCGTCTCGCGGTCCACCCGCACCTCGCGGTCCTGCAGCGGTCGTACGATGTCGTCGGCGGCGTCCATCAGGGGGAACAGGTCGCAGCCGTGCTCCCAGCCCATCAGGTCGGCGACCGCGATGAAGGCTTCCAGGGGGCAGTTGCCTGCCCCGGCGCCCTGCCCGGCGAGGGAGGCGTCGACGCGGGTGACGCCGTTCTCGACGGCGACGATCGAGTTGGCCACGCCCAGGCCGAGGTTGTGGTGGGCGTGGATGCCCAGTTCGGTGGCCGGGTCCAGGACGTCCCGATAGGCGCGGAAGCGGTCGCGGACGCCGTCCATGGTGAGGCGGCCCCCCGAGTCGGTTACGTAGACGCAGTGCGCGCCATAGGACTCCATCAGTTCGGCCTGGCGGGCGAGTTCGGCCGGTTCGGCCATGTGGGACATCATAAGGAACCCGGCGACGTCCATGCCCAACTCGCGCGCGGCGGCGATGTGCTGGGCGGAGATGTCGGCCTCGGTGCAGTGCGTGGCTATGCGCACCGAGCGGATGCCGAGGGAGTGGGCCTGCTTCAGTTCGTGGATGGTGCCGATGCCGGGGAGCAGCAGAGTGGTGGGGGTCGCCTGGTGTACGGCGTCCACGACCGCTTCGATCCACTCCCAGTCGGTGTGCGCGCCGACGCCGTAGTTGATGCTGGAGCCGGACAATCCGTCGCCATGGGCGATCTCGATGGCGGACACTCCGGCCGTGTCGAGGGCGGCGGCGATGGTGCGGGCCTGGTCGACGGTGTAGCGGTGGCGGACGGCGTGCATGCCATCCCGCAGGGTGACGTCCTGGACGTACAGACGGGTCATCGGGACGCCACCTCCGGGGCGATGGGGGTCCCCCCGCTCGAGCGAAGCCGAGAGTGGGGGAGGCCGGCCATGCGCTCCGCGGTGCGCAGCGCGGCCGAGGTCATGATGTCGAGGTTGCCGGCGTAGGCCGGCAGGTAGTGGGCGGCGCCCTCCACCTCCAGGAAGACGGACACCTTCAGTGCGTCGCCACCGCCGGGGGCGAGGGTGTGCAGCGGGTCGTCAGCGGCCACCCGCTCGAACTGCACCTTCTGCTTCAGGCGGTAACCGGGCACGTACGCCTGCACCCGCCCGACCATCTCTTCGATCGACGCGGTGACGGCCTCGGTGGCGCAGTCGGAGACCAGGCAGTGCACGGTGTCACGCATGATCAGCGGCGGTTCGGCCGGATTGAGGATGATGATCGCCTTGCCGCGCGCCGCGCCACCCACCTTCTCGATGGCCGACGACGTGGTCTCGGTGAACTCGTCGATGTTGGCCCGGGTACCCGGACCGGCGGAGCGGGACGAGATGGAGGCGACGATCTCGCCGTAGTGCACGGGCGTGACGGCGTTCACGGCGGCGACGATCGGGATGGTGGCCTGGCCGCCGCAGGTGACCATGTTCACGTTCGTCGCGTCCAGATGCGCGGCGCCGTTGACCGGCGGGACGACGTACGGTCCCAGTGCGGCGGGGGTGAGGTCGACCACCGTCTTGCCGTGCGCGCGCAGCACCTCGTCGTGGTGGTGGTGAGCGCCGGCGGAGGTGGCGTCGAAGACGATCCTCACGTCCTGGAACTCGTCCATGCCGACCAGGCCGTCGATGCCCTCGTGCGTGGTGGCGACCTTGAGGCGCTTCGCCCGGGCGAGACCGTCGGAATCCGGATCGATGCCCACCATGGCAGCGATCTCCAGGCTCTCCGAGAGCCGCAGAACCTTGATCATGAGGTCGGTGCCGATGTTCCCCGAGCCGATGACGGCCACCTTGGTACGGGGAGAAGGTGTTGTGGTGGTCACTGCTGCCCTGCCTTCTGGTCGGATGCGGGTGCGAAGCCGACGCGTACGGAGCCGAGTCTGGAGATGACCGCTTCGAAGCGGCTGCCGGGGGTGGCGACAGTCATGGGGCCGAGGGCGCCGGTCAGCACGACGTCGCCGGCGCGCAGCGGATCGCCCATCCCGGCCAGCGTCGACGCGAGCCACACGGCCGCGTTCAGGGGGCCGTCGAGGCAGTCGGCGCCGGTGCCGTGCGAGACCTCCTCGCCGTCGCGGCTGAGCGTCATGCGCACGGCGCGCAGATCGACAGAGGTCAGCGGCACTGGTGTTGCGCCGAGGACGAACAGGCCGGAGGAGGCGTTGTCGGCGACCGTGTCGATCAGACTGATGTCCCAGTCCGCGATCCGGCTGTCGACGATCTCCAGGGCGGGGAGGGCGAAGTCCACTGCTCGCAGCACGTCGGCGACCGTCGTGTCGGGGTGCGGCAGGCCGGCCGCCAGCACGAGCGCGACCTCTGCCTCGATCTTGGGCTGGAGCAGCCGTCCGTAGGGCACCGTCCCGCCGTCGGGTACCGCCATGTCCGCCAGCAGCGCGCCGAAGTCCGGCTGATCTACGCCGAGTTGGGCCTGCACCGCAGGTGAGGTCAGACCGATCTTGCGACCGACGAGGCGACCGCCCTGAGCGAGCTTGCGCTCGACGTTGAGGCGCTGCACGGCGTAGGCGCTGCTCACATCTCCGGCAGGCAACTGGTCGCGTACCGGCGGACATGGCGTACCGGACTGCTCAGCCTCCCAGAGGGCGTGGGCCGTTTTTTTCGTCTCCGGGGAGGGCGTGCGGGACGAATGGGACGGCATGGGCGACCTCCGGAAGCGCGGGTGCAGCAATCGAATGCGGCACTCCTTGGATAGACGACACACCCCGAGCACGGCAGAACATGTTCCATTAACCGGAACAGTTCAGTTCTCGGTCAGTACCCCTGATGGTCAGGGGAAGCCACATCAGCTTCGACGCGCCCAGATCGGCGGTGTTCCAGCGGTCGCCCGCGTAGATGTGCTTGGTACCGGAGGCACACTGGACGGTGATGACGTTCGCGGTCTGCCTGCCGGAGGTGCGTGTGCCGGGAGTGGCGAAGTCACGGAACGACGACCAGGTGCCGCTCAGCGACGTGGCGGTGGCGTAGATGTTGTCGTCCAGGCACTGTCACGTTGGCTGACCGGTGGGATGATCTTCTGGTTGATCAGCCTGGGAAGGGTTGTCCGTGGGGAGCGCGTCGCTGTCGTACAAGGGTCACCGGTACCCGGTCGAGGTCATCTCCCACTGTGTGTGGCTGTACTTCCGCTTCCCGCTGTCATTCCGCGAGGTCGAGGAGCTGATGCTCGAGCGCGGGATCGTCGTCTCCTACGAGACGGTGCGTCGCTGGTGCGCCAAGTTCGGGCAGGCCTAAGTGGGCGTTTGATCTAGGTGGATTGCCCTTTACCTCCTAGTAGGACTTCGTTAGGTCTTTCTGTCGGGTGTCAGACGGGAGGTTTCGACGCCGCCGACTTCGCCCGCCGGGTCGACGCCGCCGCCGGCGACGTCACCGCCGCCATCCACCAATGGCTCGTGGAGACCGAGCGGATCCACGCCGACGCACAGATCGCCCACCTGGAGGTCCGCACCTGGCGGCCCGCGGCATCTCGCTGAAGCCGAGACGCTTCTAAGGTCTGTATGAGGTCGTGATCAAAGGCCGCCTGCAAGTGACGCGGAGTTCGAGGCCAGCCTACGAGCGGGCCAAAGATTACGTAAAATTAGCATCTTCCCTGAAGCGCAAGGCGGGAGAGACCCCCACACTGAATTCCCTGTGCAACGGGGGGCGAAATGGCCACGAAGCCAAAGAGACACCAGTTACTGCTGAGCATCTTCTTGATCGGCGTCGCGTCGTTCCACCTCGGTTCATGGGAAGCCCACTGGTACTTCGCCGTCATGCGGGTGTGTCTGCTGCTTGTAGCTTTCTTGATCCTTTATATCGAGGGGCGTCGTCGCCACCTTCAGTCCCTGGAGCGCCCAGGTTCGGATGAAGGCCGACGAGTCGGTGTTCCGCCGGCTCACGCAAGCGAGCTTCAGCGCCTCGCCGGAAACAAACGTTACACAGCCACGATGACGCAGGTTTTCGCGCTTGCCGTGATCGAGCCGAGCGACCTGCGGCAAAGAGTGGTCGAAACGTATACTCCGACTCATCGAACGCTCGACCAGAGGGTGACCGTGGATGTCCAGGTTCCCGCACGATTCGCCGGTCGGCGCACAGATGCAGATGCCGGGGCCAGTGGACCTGACGCCGAGCGGATCGCGTTCCCTGTGATCATCCCCCCGAAAGGGACACTGCTCGACAACTTCGATATCTACGACGAGGCGGGCAGACACGTTGCGGCGCTGTCGTACCGCGAGTCACTGCTGCTTACCGCCTGCACGCTGCGCACTCTCCTCCTGAGCGCGTACAAAGCTAAAAGGCTCCCCGCTGAAGCCGTCACTGCGGAGTATCAGGCGCTTGCGGCGATAATCCAGCGGAACAATCCCGGAGCGGATCGGGATGAGAGCCAGCCATGGCTGTCGCAGGAGGCCGGATCGGCCATTCGCATGCTCAGCGAGCTGGAGCCTGCCGTCACCGACAAGGCGTCCTTGAGGATGGCCATTCGCCTGGCGAAGGAGCTCTCAGGTCACTATGCCGTCGTGGCGCCCATCTCCCTTCCGCCGGGCGGACGCTTCTCTCTCCGCTACGAGCGCTCACTGATCCCTGAGTTGGAGCTGACTCCCGAAAGGCACATGCGGTTCCGTCAGTCCGGCAAGTGGACCAAGGGAATCCAAAGCGCGTGGATAGACGTCAAAGGAAAGCTGCGCGTACTCCTTGGTACACGTCCCGTCAGCGTCACCGTCTCTCTGGACAACGCATGGACGTGTCAGAGCTACCACGTCCGCGTCCAGGCGCCCCAGGGGCTGTACCTTCGACGGCAGGAGCTTGACGCCTCCAAGGAATACCTCAAGAAGCGAACAAAAGGCGCTCCCACGCCGCCGTATTATCGTTTCCGCGGCCGCTTCGGACAGTCATTCGCGCACTTCTACGGAAGATTCTTCTCGGTACCCGACGTCCCTGCCACTCGTGCCAAGCTCAAGCTCTACTTCTATGAGACACCGCCTGGATCGAACTTCCGGGCCGTGGTAGCCTCGGCGACCTGTTTGACACTGGTATGGGCAGTCGCTTTTTCAATGTCCCGTGTGCCGGATCCCGGAACTGATGCTCCGGCTTTCCTGCTCGCTTTTCCCGGCGTCGCAGCGAGCTGGCTGGGCTTCGAGTCGCCCACGAATCGTCTCTTCGAGGGCACATTGGCGGCACGATTGTCCCTGACACTCACCACGATTACGTCCATAGCGGCGAGTGGACTGTTTATGATGAACAGGGCAGGAGTGCGGCTTCCCTTCCACGTAACGGCCCTGCAGGACAGTTCTTTCCTCGGTGTCTACAGGGTTCCCTGGATGGTACTGGTTGCCGTCTCGCTCGTTAACACGGCATACATCGGCTACAGGTATCTCGTTGACAGCGCCACGTTTAAATATCTTGCCGAAAGGGTAAATCAAGCACAAAATCTGTAGTCCGTACTTTAGTGCAGGGGGGCACGGTAATGTCACGCGGAGTCAAGGAAATGGAAAACGCTCACGCAGATAGTGAGGGTGCTCAGGAAGGTGATCCGAGTTCCCTTCGACGAATGAAGCGACGCCTGCTCGGCAAAATAGAGGGAGAAGAGGAAGAGCAGGCGGAAGGGGACTGGACTGGATATTATGTCGCCAGTCATGACTGGCCGGCGTTCGAGAATGACATCCCGATGGAGGATGTCTACCGTATCCTTGACGGATTCAATGAATACCTGCCGTTCGCTCAAGAAAGCCTTGCGGCTGGTGCATCCGAGGATGATGACGGCAGCGGAAGCCAGGAGTAGAATCAGGCAGCTTCCACCATCAGCCGGCAGTTTGTCACTCGCGGGTGGCGAGTGCCGGGCGCCACGAACTTGACGAATTTCATGGCCGCTCCCATTACGCCGTGGGCGATGATCCTCGAGTCTCTACGCCCGTGATACGAGTGGGAGACCGTGCCTGCCGACACGTCATCGCTGATCCCGCGCGCCCTTGACCAGCTCCAGAGCATCCCGAGGACGTCTCCGAAGAGGCCCCGGCCTCCCGGCGAGACCCGCGCGGCGTACGGCACGCTCTGGTTGCCTTGCTCGTGCTGACCGCGTGCACAGTTCTGGGCGGGGGCGACCTCTCCGTCGGCAGCCGGCGAGCGGATCGCCAGGGCCCCGCCGCACGTCCTTCAACGCCTCGGTATACGCCTCGACCCACTGTTCACGGAGCGGTTTCTGCCTGCTGAAATGACGGACCCCCGGCTGCTGGCCCGTATCGACGGCAACGTGCTGGACCGGGCGGCCGGACGCTGGCCGACCACCGTCCAAAGGCGACCGGGCTACGTTGCCTCGCCGTGGACGGCAAAAACCTGCGCGGCGCGGCCAGAACGGAGGGCCGAAGCTGCGCCGGCAGCTCAATCCTTTCCCCGCAAGGACATCCCACTTCACCCGGGGATCGGCCACGGCCACTCGGAGATCCGATGGATCACGGCCCTCCACCGTGAATGGCCTCCTCTTCCCCGGAGCCCGCCAGGCCGTCCAGATCAAGCGCCGCCGCACCGACCATAAGGCGGTCAAGACGGCGGTCGACCGGTGACGGGCCGGTCGCCTCGCCCCCTTTTTTTCGCGCGGATGTGGGAGGCATCCGGAAAGACGGGCAGTAACCACCATCTGATCTGCGACGGTAAGAACACCCGTTCAAGGTCATCACCACCGCGTCCAGTAGCCGTTCATGGGGCCACGGTGCCACCCCCAGGGCGCCTGGGTGGGGCGGAGGGTCAGCCCCAGTGGCTCACACGCTCCGCACAGCCCAGCCGTGCCCGCCCGGACGCCGGCCGTACTCGGCCAATGCCATGGTGAACGCTGTGGCGAGGCAGACCGCCCACTGAGTGGGTCGAGGGAAACGGTGTCGAAGATTCCCTGGCGACGGGCAGCTGCACAGCGATGACCTGAAGGGCGAGGGCGGCCGTCCAGGCAGATCCACAGGGTGCGGTTGCGCAGTTGCCGACGGCCGACCAGGAGGCCGTCCTCGTTGCGCGTGGCCACGGCGTTGAACAGTTGGAAGAGGATGAAGGTGGTGAAGGCGGTCGCGGTCACGGAGTCGGTGAGGTGACGGGTGGGGCCAAGAGGCTCAGGATGCCGGTCGCCGTGACCTCGCCCGAGCAGGTGATCGCCGCCAGGCGGCGAGCGTTGAAGATGCGCTCCTTCGGAGGGCGGAGGGCTGGTGCATCACAGCTGAATCGCGGGTATCGGGGCGAGCAGTCCAGCCAGCACGGTGGCAAGCAGAGGAGATTCCGGCTCGGGGTTGCACCCTGCCAATTTGCGACGATCGTGGAGTCATGGGCTGGGATCAGAACAACGGGGTGCCTCGGCATGGATGAAGTGGTCTTAGCCTCTGCGGCGTGCATTCGGATGGCTGGATCGGCACGCTCCACCTGCGCGTCCAGCGGCAGAGCACCAACGCTTCGACGACAAGGGAGGTCCGGCGGGACTGGCCCGACGGATTCGGGGTGCGCTGTCCAGGGGCTGACGAGCGGTCCCGTACAAGACCGATTCGCAGCAGACGCACCACTGCAGATGCGTAGTGTCGTGCCTCCAGACGTGACCGGTGCTTCCGCAGTCCAAAGCAGCCCCCGCGTTGTGAGACGCGTCCGTGAATTCACTCGAGCCCGCCTCCACTTCGCGATCACGGAGAAAGGGGAAGGCATTGTGGTTGCAAGGACCGGCGTCTTCGGCGCCCTGACCAAGGAGCATCGCGATCAGCTCATGTCGCTCGCTCGTGAGGTGTCGTTCGACGTCGACGAGCGCATCTTCGACGAGGGCGGCAAGGCCGACCGCTTCTGGATCATCCGCACGGGCACCGTCGCCCTCGACATTCGCGTGCCCGGCCGCCCCGCGGCGGTCATCGAGAGACTCGGCGTCGGGGAACTGCTGGGCTGGTCCTGGCTGGTCCCTCCTCATCACTGGTACCTGGGAGCCCAGGCCACCAGCCCGGTGCGTGCCTACGAGTTCGACGCGACTGTGGTCCGTGAGCTGTACGGGAAGAATCTGGAGCTGCGGCATGAGCTGTGGACCTATGTCGCCGAGGTGATCGGAAGCCGGCTCAGGTCTGCCCGGATGCGGCTGCTCGACCTGTACGCGCCCTACGGCGCCGGCGAGGTGCCCTGACGTGGCGAGACGAGGAATGCGACAGTCTCGCGCATGCCATGGCGTCCAACATCATCTTTCGTCCCCAGTACCTCCCGGTTCCAGCCGGGCCCGCAAACGGGAAGCAGCCGTATGCCTGCCCGTATGGACGGCGACCAGGTACGCGTGGGTAGCCCAGCAGCCTGCCTGTCGGCATGACCCGGTGCGCAGATGCGGGCCACTGGCCCTCCAGAGACGATGGAGCGACAGGCAGGCTCTGGTGCGGGCCGCGGACGAGCAGCAGGAAGCCCCTCCGCTTGGCACGCGGGAGGAGCGGCAGCGTCATGAACCCTTTGAACACACTGAGCGATGCCGGAGTGTCGATCTGGCTGGACGATCTCAGCCGGGAGCGGCTGGTGTCCGGAAGTCTGGCAGACCTGGTCGCGCGGGACCGGGTGGTGGGGGTGACCACCAACCCGACGATCTTCGCCAAGGCCATCACGAGCGGCGACGCGTACGACGCACAGATCCGTGACCTGGCCGCCCGAGGAGTCGGGGTCGGCGAAGCGCTGCGGGCGCTGACCACCACCGACGTCCGGTGGGCGTGCGACGTGCTGCGCCCGGTCTACGACGCGACGGACGGCGTCGACGGACGGGTCTCCATCGAGGTCGACCCCCGGCTCGCGCACGACACCGCCGCGACGATCGCCGAGGCGCGGGCGCTGTGGTGGCTGGTAGACCGGCCCAACCTGTTCGTGAAGATCCCGGCCGCCCGGCAGGGCCTGCCGGCGATCACCGCGTGCCTGGCGGAGGGAATCAGCATCAACGTCACGCTGATCTTCTCCCTCGCCCGCTACGACGAGGTCATGGATGCCTTCCTCGACGGGATGGAAGGCGCCCGCGATACGGGCCGGGAGCTGTCCGGGATCGGCTCGGTGGCTTCGTTCTTCGTCTCCCGCGTCGACGCCGAGGCAGACGCACGCCTGCACAAGACCCACACTGCGCAGGCAGCCGCGCTGCGCGGCCATTTGGCGATCGCCAACGCACGGCTGGCCTACCAGCACTACGAGCGGGTTCTCTCCTCACCCCGCTGGCAAGCCCTTCGGGGGGCGGGAGCCCATCCGCAGCGTCCGCTGTGGGCTTCGACCTCCGTCAAGGACCCCAGCTACCCCGACACCCGCTATGTGACCGAACTGGTCGCGCCCGGCGTGGTGAACACCATGCCCGAGGCCACCTTGCGCGCGGTCGCCGATCACGGCGAGGTGCCGGCCGACTCGGTACGCGGCCACTACGACGACGCCGAGCGGGTACTCCTTGAGTTGCGGACAGTGGGCGTGGACTACGTCGACCTCGTGCAGACCCTTGAGGACGAGGGCTTGTCGAAGTTCGACGCCAGCTGGGAGCAGCTCTCCCGGCAGCTCGCCGAAACTCTCAGCATCGTGCGCCCAGCGCGGACCAGGGGCTGATCATGACTGACAACAGCGCGTATGTGATCGTCGGAGCCAGTCTGGCCGGGGCCAAGGCCGCGCAGGCACTGCGCGAGGAGGGATTCGACGGCACGCTGATCCTGATCGGCGAGGAGAGCGAACGGCCGTATGAGCGGCCGCCGCTGTCGAAGGGCTACCTGATGGGCAAGGACGCCCGGGAGCAGATCTACGTGCACCCGCCCCAGTGGTACGCCACGCAGGACGTCGACCTGCGCTTGGGGACGGCGGTCACCGCGCTCGACCCGGCCCCGCACGAGGTGACGCTCGCAGACGGCAGCCGCCTCGGGTACGCCGAGCTGTTGCTGGCCACGGGCTCCTCGCCGCGCCGCCTGCCGGTGCAGGGCGCGGACCTGGACGGGGTGCTGTATCTGCGCACGGTCCAGGACAGCGACCGGATCAAGGACGCCTTCTCCTCCGCCTCACGGGTGGCGGTCGTCGGGGCGGGCTGGATCGGCCTGGAGACCGCTGCCGCGGCCCGCGCCGCCGGTGTGGAGGTCACCGTGCTGGAGAGGGCTGAGCTGCCGTTGCTGCATGTCCTTGGCCGCGAGGTCGCCCAGGTCTTCGCGGACCTGCACAGTGACCACGGAGTGGACCTGCGTTTTGGCGTGCAGGTCACCGAGCTCACTGGCAGCGAGGGTACCGTCGACGGTGTGCGGCTGTCCGACGGGACCCGCATCGATGCGGACGCGGTCATCGTCGGCATCGGCATTATGCCCAACACCGGCCTCGCCCAGGCCGCGGGCCTTCAGGTCGACAACGGCATTCTCACCGACGAGCGGCTGCGCACCTCCGTGCCCGGTATCTACGCCGCGGGCGATGTCGCCAACGCCTTTCATCCCCTGCTGGACCGGCGCATCCGCGTGGAGCACTGGGCCAACGCGCTGCACCAGCCCCAGACCGCCGCCAAGGCGATGCTCGGCCGGGAGGCAGCCTACGACCGGGTGCCGTACTTCTTCTCCGACCAGTACGACCTGGGCATGGAGTACGCCGGATACGCCGAGCCCGGCGGATACGACCAGGTCGTCTTCCGCGGCGATCTCGGCGCACGGGAGTTCGTCGCGTTCTGGCTCGCACGCGGCCGGGTGCTGGCAGGCATGAACGTCAACATCTGGGACGTCACCGAACCGATCCAGGCGCTCGTCCGCTCCGGCCAACAGGTTGACACCAGCAAACTCGCCGACCCACAGGTGCCCATCGAATCGCTCCTGCACAACGCTGAGTAGCCCTCGACGAGCAGTGGCTCCGGACCCAAGCCGCAAGTTCAGAACACCCCCGAGAGCAGGTTCGGCTGCCCCTCTCCCGGGCCTGACAGTGCTCGCGCCTGCTGTGACAAGCCGTTGGAGGATTCCCGATGAACGACAGTGCCGTGCCCGCTCCCGCCGGTCCGATCGTGGTCGGCACGGACGGCTCCCTGCACGCCCGGCACGCCGTGCTCTTCGCCCTGCGCGAGGCACAGCTGCGCAGCACCGGTCTGCGGGCGGTCTGTGCCTACGACTACACCCCTGCTCGTTACACGGGCTACGGATGGATGGCCGTGCCGGAGGGCGACGGCGGGCTGTACGAGCAGCTCCATGATGTCGCCCGGCAGGCGGTGACTGACACGGTCCACGAACTACGGCAGCAGCTCGGCGGGCCCCACGTGGAGGTGGAGATCATCGCCGAGGCGGGCCGCCCCGCGCAGGTTCTGCTGGACGCGAGCAAGGACGCGTCTCTGCTGGTGGTCGGCACCCGCGGTTCGGGTGCCTGGGGGCGCCTCACCCTCGGATCGACCAGCACCGAGGTCGTGCACCACGCCCACCTGCCCGTCGTGGTCGTTCCGGCCGACTCCCGCAGCGCCTCCTCCTGACGTCATCCAAGGCACGCCTGCGGAATGTCGCCTGTCTGCGACGTCTGTGTCGGTGGGGACGAATGCTGTTCGGGTGTGGACTCACTCGTCGTGCCCCGCCCATCTGCGGCGAGCCGGACCGCGGCCGGGGGGCTGCTCTGGCTCCGGCAGATCGGGGACAGCGGGTAGCGGCCCGCTGCAGGGGACATCCCTGGTCACCTTCAACGGGCTGCCATGGTGGTGGATCTCACGCTCCGTGCCCGCCAGCAAGGTGTATGTGGCCTGTTGGTGGGAGATGTCCACGCGCACGCAGCGCCGGCGGAACTGCACAGCGAAAGCCAGCCGGCTGATCTGCTCGGGCAGTCGCGGGGCGAAGGAGAGGGCGTCCCCGTGGTGTCTCATCCCTCCAAAGCCCGCTACGAGCGCGGGTCCAGGTCCCGGCCAGCGAGGCGATGTGCAGGCCGTCGCGCGTGTTGCGCTCCAGGTTGGCGAGGTCCATCATCGCGGCTTCGCCAAGGTAGTCGTATGCCAGGCGTAGCTGGCCGACCTCGGCGGCCATCACGGCCTGGCTGCCGACGGACAGCGAGGAGTCCCGGACAGTGAGCGGTTCGTAGTAGGCGAAGTTGCGGGTCTTCTCCTCGCTGGTGAACGCGTGGCCCCGCAAGTGCATGGCCAGGACCAGGTCGGCCTGCTTGATCACCTGTTTGCGGTACAGGTCGAAATACGGGAAATGCAGCAGCAGCGGGTAACGGTCCGCCGGGGTTCCGGCGAAGTCCCAGACCTGGTGGGAGGTGAAGCCCGCGGACTGTTCGTGCACGCCGAGTTCTTGGTTGAAGGGCAGCACGATCCGTCGGGCGGCATCGCGCCATGCTGCGATCTCCTCGTCATCCACCCCGAGCGAGGCGGCCAGGTCGGGGTGGCGTTCGGCGGCGTCGTCGGCGGCGCGCAGATTCTGCTGGGCCATCACGTTGGTGTAGGCGTTGTCGTCCGCGATCGCGCTGTACTCGTCCGGCCCGGTGACGCCATCCAGATGGAACACTCCGTGCGGGTCGTGGTGGCCGAGCGACTGCCACAGCCGGGCGGTGTGCACCAGCAGTTCCAGCCCTGCTTCCCGTTCGAAGACGAGATCACCCGTGGCAGCGGTGTAGCGCACCACCGCATCAGCGATGTCCGCGTTGATGTGGAACGCCGCGGTGCCGGCCGGCCAGTACGTGGAGCACTCGTCGCCGTTGATGGTCCGCCAGGGAAACGCGGCCCCGGCCAGGCCGAGCTGGCGGGCCCGTCCCAGCGCGGCGGGCAGCGTGGTGTGCCGCCAGCGCAGCGCCGGCCCCACCGTGTGGGGCGCGATGTAGGTGAGCATCGGCAGCACATACGTGTCGGTGTCCCAGAAGCAGTGGCCGTTGTAGCCGGGGCCGGTCAGGCCCTTGGCGGGGATGGCCCGTTCCTCGGCGCGAGCCGCTGCCTGCAGCACGTGGAACAGGGCGAACCGGACGGCCTGCTGGATCTCAGTGTCGCCCTCCAGCTCGACATCCGCCCGAGCCCAGAAGGCGTCCAGGTAGCCGCGCTGTTCGGCGAGCAGGCCCTCCCAGCCCGTGCTGGCCGCCCCGGCCAGCGCGGCGTCGACCTGATCTTGGACGGCGGGCAGCGACCTGGTCCCCGACCATCCGTAGGCGACCGTCTTCTCGACTCGCAGTCGCTGGCCCGGCCGCAACAGCGAGGTCACCGTCAGCCGGCTGAGATTTTGGCCGCTCTCCGCGGAAGCGGAGGTGCCCTGGGGCCCCGCGATCAGATGGTCGGCCGCCGCCGCCACGCGCAGCCCGCTGCGGGCTGTGCGGTGCACCAGCCGCAGCCTGCTGTCCTGCGCAATGTCCTCCTCGGGCTGCAGGACCGCTCCCAAGGAGGCCGAGATCCGAGGGTCACCCTCCCGCTTGGGAAGCTGTTCATTGGCGACCAACTCGGACTGGAGCACGATCCGCACCTCCTCGTCCACCGCCTCCACCTCGTAGGCGATCGCGGCGATCGCTCGCTGGGTGAGCGAGACCAACCGGGTCGAGCGGACGCGCACCGTGCGCCCCGACGGAGTCGTCCACTCGACCGTGCGGTGCAATACTCCGGCGCGGAAGTCCAGCACCCGCTCGTGGCGGTGCAGTCGGCCGTAGCGCAGGTCGAACGGTTCGTCGTCCACCAGCAGCCGAATCACCTTGCCGTTGGTCACGTTGGTGATCGTCTGCCCGGACTCCGGGTATCCGTAGCCGGCCTCCGCGTACGGGAGCGGACGGAACTCGAACAAGCCGTTGAGGTAGGTCCCCGGCAGCCCGTGCGGCTCGCCCTCGTCCAGGTTGCCGCGCCAGCCGATATGACCGTTGGCCAGGGCGAACACCGACTTGCTCCGCTCCAGCACGTCCAGGTCGAGCTCGCTCTCGCGCAGGCACCACGGTTCAACGGTGTACGCAGGATGGGTGATCACGTCGGGCCTCCGGCACTCGGTGACGGTCGCGGACGATCGGGCCGTGGCCCTGACTGCGGCTGGTCTGTTACGGCTTCTGGAGAGGCCGGCTGGTCAGGGCGGGCGGTGCAGAAGACTGGAGGCCGTGGTGGGCTGGGCTCGTCGTGCTCCTCGCTGTGTCGGCGTTACCTGTCCGCGCGGCGACGCCGCAGGTGCACGGTCGACGGGCGGAGCAGGCCCGGCGGACCGGGCGGCCTGCGGACGCGTGACCGGGCAGCGTCGTCATCGGCTACAGCACGATGCCCAGGGGGTGTTCGAGGATTGTTTTGAGGTCGGCGAGGAAGGCGGCGGCGGTAGCGCCGTCCAGGACGCGGTGGTCGATGGACAAGGTCAGCGCCATGGTGGTGCCGACAGCGAGTTCACCGTCGCGGATGCCGGGCTGGGTTTGCGCGCCGCCGACGGCGAGGATCGCGGCCTGGGGCGGGTTGATGACGGCGGTGAAGTGGTCGACGCCGTAGGGGCCCAGGTTGCTGATGGTGAAGGTGCCGCCGCTGAGGTCCTGCAAGGCCAGGCGGCCGGCGCGGGCGTTGTCGGCCAGGGCATGGGCCTCGCGGGCGATCTGGGTCAGGGGCTTGGGGTCGGCGTCGTGTACCACGGGCACGGTCAGGCCGTCTTCGAGGGCGACGGCGATGCCGATGTGGATGCTCGGGCCAGTGTTCGACGAGGTCCGCGGCCCAGTCCGACCATTCGGCGACGAGGCGGTAGTAGTCGGTGAGGAACCGGCCGACGAGCAGGAGTTGGGCGGCCCGCTCGGGAAGCGGTCCTTCGCCCGCCTGGTAGTCGCGGGCCGCCGCGAGGTTGCACGCGTTCGACAGCCCACGCGCGCGCCGCCCGCAGGGTGGCCAACGTGTCGGCCGGCGAGGCGGACTCGGCGAAGAACACCTGCCGGCCATCTTCAGCAGCTCGGTCACCGCGCCAGCCGCCGATCGTCTTCGGCGGGATCGGTGTGTCCGGGTGGTCGGCGAAGTAGCGCTGTATCTCGCTGTAGGAGGCGGTGCCGCCCAGGTCGGCGATACGGCGCAGCACGGCCCGGGCCCCGGGCACCAGCGCCGCGACGGTCTCGAACAGCATCCGGTCCGTCCAGCCCTCACCCAAGTCGTCAGTGCTGCCGGGCCCGGGTGGGTTCGCCTGACGGTGCGTCCGGCCATCCGGCCGGGACGACGGGGCGCAGCCCGTACGCGGCCTGCACCTCGGCGATCGCCTCGTCGTAGGTGTCCGCCTCGGTGTCAATCGTCAGCCGCACCCGGCCCCCTTTCCGTCATCGGCATCACCGATCTTGCCCCAACAGCCCACCGGTCACAGCCCGTTGCCGATGCGCGCCAAGGCGCCACGGCCTACGCCGCCTGCTTCCCGCCGTCCGGGGCCGCCGTGAGGGCGTGCTTGAGCTGGCTGCGGGCGTCGCTACGTTCCGGTGCGGCAACCTCGCTCCAGAAGGCGGGCGTGACGATCGCGGCGGACAACTCGCGCTCCTGCTCCCGGCGTTCGGCGACGTCCTGCTGTTCCTGATCCGTCCAGCCCGGCGAGTCGGGGCGTGCCGGGGACGCGGCGAGCCAGTGGCCCTCGGGGCGCTGCCACCCTTCCATCGCCTCCACCGGGTAGGGCAACTTCTTGAGCAGTGCGGAGAGTTCAGCGCGGGCCGTGTTGAGGTCCTGCTGCAGCTGGAGCAGATCGTCGGGATGGTCGAACTTCGCCACGCCGGGATATTCGTTCGATCCCCGACCATCGGGAGCCCGGCGTGCCGGTCCACGGCACCCGGCGCAGGCGCCAGGCAATTCTTGGAAGACCAAGCGTTCGGCCGACGGCGAGAGGCGGAATACTTCTCGTTGCCTCTTGCCTTCCCGGCGCGCTTCGGCGGGACTCCTGAGGTGCCTTCATGCTCCGATATGTGGGAGTACGCGTAGGATTTGCGCTGATCCGGGGTAGCGCATGCTGGTCAGACTGAGGTGTGCGTCCAGGTTGCCGTCCACGAGGCCGGACAAGAGGGATGCGAATGGCGTTTGGGGTGTGTGGACGAATGTGTCGACGATGCGGCTGTATCGCGTGATGGCCGTGTCAATTGCGGTATGCAGTTCGCCTGGAGACCGGGCGTGGAAGAGGACCCAGTTGGATGTCACGTAGGCGTTAGCGGCTCCTTTCCGTACTTCCTCCTCATCCTTGGTGATGGACGCCAGATCGTTGACCAGGTAGATCGCCTCCACCGCGAGCTCGTTGAACTCCTGTGCTTCGGACCCGGGGGTGGGAACGGGCAAGCCGCGGACAGTCCGCCAGCAGGTGACGTACGGCAGGTTGCCGATGGTCTGCCGCCGCAGGGCATGGAACTGCTCCTCGGTCATGGTGTGGACATCGTGCTGGGCTTCCGTGGCCACGGCGGAGCACAAGTCCGCAAGCTCAGTCGTGAACTGCTGGGTGTCCAGGGCCCGCTTGTTCATCTCGTCCAGCAGCGCATGACACAGGACGCCGCACTCACCACTCGCCGCCGGGCGACCACTGCGCAGCTGCTGCTCCAGATTGGCCAGTTGGTCCGTCGGACCGTCATCCACGCACAGGAAGAAGACGATGTACTTCCCGCCGAGCAGGCTCTCGTCCAGGGTCGCATCGGATGGTGCGCCACAAGTCTCGAAGGTGGCCGCAACGTAGGCCATCTGGGCATGCCAGGCGGCGCCTTGCCCGCAAGAGCACAGCCGGAGGGACCAGGCGAGCAGTTCCCGAGTGAGGTCACGGTGCCGCTGATTGATCATGCGGAACGGGGCGAGCAGATCGGTACTCATCGCGGCTCCTCAGATTGTGTCAGTGCCTTACTGGTCTGGCCGGTGTGTGGAAGGGCGGCGGCATGGCGTGGTGGGTTGTGGGGGTGCAGGGCTGCGAGGGCGAAGAGAGTGGTCAGCTGTGGCGAGCCGAAGTACAGGGGCACACGACCGAGGCGGTAGTAGGGGCGGGCGGGCCAGGAGCCATCCGGTCGTTGGTGGCGTACGAGGGCGGCGCGCCGTTCGTCTTGTGCGTGTGTGTGGGCAAGGTTGTTGGCCGCGATGGTTCGCAGGGCCAACTGGAGTGGATCATCCGCTGCCTCCTGGGTGGTGAGGTATGCCTCGCGCTGGACGAGGGCGGTCCGCAAGGCGTCGGTGAGTGGGGCGGTGTGTGCGGTGGTGTGCAGGCACAGGCGCGATGCCGCGTGGAGGAAGGCGTCGGGTGAGGGGTAGTAGCGCGTTCCGTGCCGGTAGCGTCCGGAGTCGAGATGCTCTCTGACGTAATCCAGGGTGGCTGCCATGGTCCGGTGGCAATTCTCGGTGAGCGCTGATGGTGCGGCCAGGCTCATGGTGTGCAGGGCATTGGCGCAGACGACGGGGTCGTGCTTGCGTCCCCTGGGTGTGGCGCCCGGCTCGGCCCCATCGTCCCAGTAGACCATCACAACCCCGGGATGCAGGCCGGGGCGACGGCCCCTTTCGGTGGATCCCGTTGCGGGCGGGGCGGCTGCGTCGCCCAGTTCCCGCACGACGGCATGCAGCCTGTGCCGGGGCATGGCGCCATGCGCGGACAGGCCGCTGGCGGCGTGAGCCGTACAGTCGGTATCGGCGGCGAATTGGCCGACGGCCGGGAAGAACCGGAACCTGTGCTGCCAGCGGCTGCTGTCGACCTGCCGGACCAGCGCAGCACCAGCCGTGGGACTCAGGCAAGCTGCCGGCAGCACCGACAAGGCGAGCATGGCCGAGAACGCCTCGTCTGCCGGATTGAACCCGAGGTCGATGCCGAACTGTCGCAGCACGCGCGCGCGGGCCTCGGTGCCTGAGCAGCAATGATGGAAGAGACGGTCGGTGGCAAGCTGGGCAGCCGGCATGCCCCTGCCTTCGACCTGGTGGGAGAGGTAGCTCAGCCCCCGCCCGATTGCCCCTTCGGCCTTGTCCCGGCCGTTCACGTGGTGCCCGTCTGGCCGTCAGGGGCGGTCAGTTGCCGGGGTAAGGCGAAGCGTTGTGGCTCATGGGCGGTTTCGAGGGCGTCGACGTCCGTGTAGCCGTGTGCGGCCAGCCGGCTGAGTACCCCTTCAACCAGGATTCGCGGGACGGAGGCACCGGCGGTGACACCGCCTGTGCTCACGCCGCGCAGCCAGGCGATGTCGATCTCTTCTGCGTGATCGGGCAGGCAGTCCGCCTCATCCGATTCGGCCGGACCGTAACCCTTGCCCTTGACCGTCATCACATGCACCAGCACCGGACGCCGCATCGCCCGCGCCCTCCGCAGCACCGCCTCGATCCCGGCGGTGTTGTGGCCGTCGATCGGTCCGAAGTAGGTGAAGCCGAGCTCGGTGAACAGGTTCTGGCATGCCTCCGGGCCCCCGCCCTGCTTCAACGCCGCCACGTGAGCAGCCAGCGCCCCGGTGGTGGGGGCGTAGGAACGGCCGTTGTCGTTCAGGACCACGATCACCGGCCTCTCGGGAGCGCCGCCGGTGTTGTTCAGGGCTTCCCAGGCCATGCCACCGGTCATCGCGCCGTCGCCGATGGCCGCCACCACCGCCCGTTCCGTCTCGCCGTTGAGGGCGCGGGCCTTGGCCAGGCCGTCCGCGTACGACAGGGCCGTGGAGGCGTGCGAGTTCTCCACCAGGTCGTGCGTGTGGCCGTAGTGGGGAGTTCACCGGCCGGTATGGCCCGTGCCGCCTGCGGGTCGGGCAGGTTGGCCGAGATGGGCGTGGCGGCAGTCATCGGGACCTTCCTTCGCCGGGGTCCGGGGCAGGTGTGGCCAGAACCAACCGAGCGTGCCGTGCCCGCAGTTGGAGGCGGGCGGGAGCCGGGTACAACAAGTGCACCGCCCCAGCCCCGGGCCGCACAGAGGGCCAAGGCGGTGAATGCGCTGCAACCGATGCAACATTGCGTGCTTGTGAAATACGGGCGGGGGCGGTCCGGCAGACCGGAGCCAGGGAAGGAAGAGATGCCCCAAACGCCCAACACCCGCCTGCGGACCCTGCTGGCGGAGGCCGACTGGAATGGCGCCCAACTTGCCGCGGCCCTGCGGCAGATGGCCGCCGAACACGGGCATCAGCTGGCCTGTGACCGGTCGATGGTCTCGCGCTGGCTGTCGGGGACCACGCCCCGGCCGCCCGTGCCAGCCTTACTACTGGAGGCGCTGTCGCGACGGCTTCAGCGGCCCGTCGGCCCGGTGGAGGCGGGCCTGTCCCGCGCCCCGTCCGAAGTGCTCGATCTGTCCTGGGTGGCTGACCCGTTGCGCCGGCTGTCCGCACTCACGAGCGCCGACCTCGACCCCGCTCGGCGTCAGCTACTGGGCGCCGGGGTGTTCAGCCTGGCCGCCCTGGCCGTGCCCGCCTCCGGGCAGCCGCGCGAGAACGCGCTCACCGCGCAGTCCCCGGGCTCATCCCTTGCGAGGGGCCGTGTGGGGCGGGCGGAAGTGGAGCAGATGCAGACCATGGCCCGCGTCTTCGCCGAGGCCTCCGAGGCTCACGGGCCGGGCCACGTACGCACAGCGCTGGCCGCCTACCTCGGCCATGACGTGACCGGGTACCTGCAGGCCCCCGCCACCGAGGACCTGCATTGCCGCCTGCTGTCCGGGGCCGCTCAGCTGACCGTGCTGCTCGGCACCATGTGCGCCGGCAGCGGTGCGGACGCACTGGCTCAGCACTACCACCGCACCGCCGCTCAGTTGGCGGCCGAGGGCGGCGATACCGCCACCTTCGCCATCGCGCTGCGCACCATGTCCGCGCACGCCTACGACCTGGGCCACCGCACCCCCGCCGTCCTCAACCTCGCGCAGCGCGCCGCAGACACCACCCGCGACGCCGCCCCGATCATCGCCGCCTACGCCCAGGCCCACCTGGCGGTCATGCAGGCCCACCACGACAAGCACGCCGCCCTGACCGCCCTCGCGGCCTCCGAACGCCTCTACGACCAGGCGCACAGCGCCGCGCCGGGGCCCTTCACCCACTATCCGGTCGGCGCCCTGCACTATCAACGCGCCCAGGCCCTGGCCGCCCTCGGTGACCCGGTCGGCGCCACCGGCGCGCTGACCGCCTCCCTGCGCCTACGCACCCCCGCCGAACGCCAGGCCCGCACCCTCACCCGGGCCCGGCTCGCCGAAACCCTCCTCGCCCAAGGGCACCTCGATGCCGCTCTCACCCACTGGCAGACGTTCCTGGGAGAGGCCCCCACCCTGCACTCCACGCGGGTGACGCGCCGCCTTCAGGACATGCGCCGTCTCCTCCACCCTCACCGCCGCCACCACGGCACCGCCCAACTCCTGACCCACGCCGCCCCCCTCCGCTGAGACGCCGGACGGCACGGCGACAACGCACTTGCCGACTGCCTGATCAGCAGGTTCAGCGGGCACCGGACCCGGGATGCCGAAGACGTGATCGAACGGATCTTGCATGACCGGAAACCTGCCTGCCTCCGGAGGTCCGCCGAGGCAGACGCACCGGGCCGGACAGCTGATTCATGCGGAAGGCGGCACGCCCAATTTCAGGAGTCCTCATCACCCGTTCACCTGACCGAGGGCCGACCTAGCCCCTACCACCGCACCGGCCGAACGCCCATCGCCTTCCGCACGGCCGTCCGCGGACGCGCACAGCCCGCCCGGTGAAGACGACACGCTGTGCGCCACGCGGCCCCCGCGCACGGTCCGAGTCACACCGCCGCCACCGCTCCGACCTCGACGTCCCGCAGACCCCGGACCGTGAGCCGGCGCGCGGCCCCGGAGCGGCCGGCAAGACGAGAGGGCGTCGGCGGCTTCCTTGCCGGCCATCCGGCGACGCTGCTCGGCGCACGCGGCCCGCACCGACCCGTTCCGGTCCTGACACCGTGCCCGCCCCCTGACCCAGGACCGCGTCCTGCGTTACTCGGTGGACGCCTTCAGGTTCGCCGCTGTGGCCCTGACCGTCGGGTGGCGGTAGAGCTGGCGCAGACGCAGGGGCGGCAGGCCGCGGGCGCGCAGCGCCGCGCCGATACGGACCGCGAACAGAGAGTTGCCGCCCAGTTCGAAGAAGTCGTCGTCCAACTCCACGGGCGTGCACAGGACCTCGCTCCAGATCTCGCGCAGATTCTCGGCGAGGTCGTCGTCGGTGGCGGGCTCCCGCGGCTTCGCGGACCCCGCCGGTACGCGCCGCACCTCCGGCGCGGGCAGCTTCGCCGTGTCCAGCTTGCCGTTCGGGGTCAGCGGAAGCACGTCCAGGGCGGTGACCGTGGCGGGGAGCATGTACGCGGGGAGGATGCCCGCGGCCCGGTCGCGGACCGCGCCGGGGTCGCCGCCCGGGGACAGCACCACGTAGGCGTCGATACGGGCGGTGGCCGCGTCGACCGGGTCGTGACGGTGGACCACGACGGCGGCCGTACGGACCCCGGGGTCCTCCAGCAGGACGGATCGGATCTCGTCGAGTTCGATGCGGAAACCGCGGATCTTGACCTGGCTGTCGATCCGGCCGAGGTGTTCGAGCCGGCCGTCGGGGCGCAACCGCCCCAGGTCGCCACTGCGGTACAGCGTGCCGTCGGCGAACGGGTCCGGCACGAACCGCTCGGCCGTCAGCTCCTCCTGCCCCAGGTAGCCGAGCGCGACCCCCGCACCGCCGACGCATATCTCGCCCGCCACGCCCGGCGGCAGCAGCCGGCCCCGCCCGTCCATCACATACAGGTGCCAGCCGGGCAGGGCGTGGCCGACGGAGCGGGTGGCGGCCAGGGCCAGTTTGCGGGTGAGGGTCTGCTCGGTGACGTGGACCGTCGTCTCCGTGATGCCGAACATGTTCACCACCCGGCACGTCGACTCGGGGTGCCGGTCGAACCAGCCGAGCATCATGCGGGCGTCGAGCGGTTCGCCGCCGAAGACGATCAGGCGGACCGTCAGGTCGGCGTGGTCGACGTCCAGGAGCTGGGCGAAGGCCGACGGGGTCTGGCTGAGGACCGTGACCTTCTCGGTGGCGAGCAGATCGCGGAAGCGGTCGGGCTCGCGCGAGACGAAGTAGGGCACGACGACCAGCCGGCCGCCGGTGAGCAGGCAGCCCCAGATCTCCCACACCGAGAAGTCGAAGGCGCTGGAGTGGAACCAGGTCCATACGTCCTCGGTGCCGAGACCGTACTCGCCGCGGGTGGCGTCGATCAGGGCGAGGACGTTGCGGTGCGGGACGACGACCCCCTTGGGGCGGCCGGTGGAGCCGGACGTGTAGATCACGTAAGCGGCGGTGTCGGGCGTACCGGCCGTCGGCGGGAGCACGGCGTCGGGGTGTTGCGCGGCCTCGTCGAGCAGTTCGTCCGGTGTCACCGGCGCACAGCCCGCCACCTCCGGGAACTCGGCGAGCCGGGTGATCACCGTGCGCAACCCCGCGTCCCGTGCTGTGTGGGCGATACGGTCCGCCGGGTAGGCCGGGTCGATGGGTACGTAGGTCGCGCCGGCCTTGAGTACGGCGAGCAGGGTGACGATCAGTTCCGCGGTGCGCTCCAGGCAGACGCCCACCCGGTCGCCGGCCGCGACGTTGCGCTCCCGCAGGCCGTGCGCCAGCAGAGCCGACCGCTCGTCCAACTCGCCGTAGGTGAGTCCGGCCGCGCCCTCGGTCACGGCGATGCGCTCCGGTGTGGCCGCCGCGATCCGGGCGAACGCCTCGGGCACGGTCACCGGCGTGGTGGTCAGCGGGCGGGACGGGCGCCCGAGTGCCGCCACACGGTCGCGCTCGTCCTCGTCGAGCAGACCGACGTCGTCGACCGCGGTCCGGGGTGAGGTCAGGATCATCCCGTGCACCCGCGCCAGGTACCGGGCGAACTGTGCGACGATCTCCGTGGAGACATGGCCGCCGACGTGGTCGCAGCGCAGCCACCAGCCGTCGGCGTCGTTGAACACCGACAGGGTGAGCGGAAACGGCGGTGCGAGGCAGGGCACGTACGCGCCGGGGAGTCCCGCTCTGTCGAACAGCAGGCCGGCGAGTGCGGGGCCCTCCGCGGGGGCGGGCTTCAGCTCGCCCAGCGTCGGAGCCTCCGGCACGGTGAAGGTGCCGTGGTCGGTGCCGATGAGCGGGATGGTCTCGGGGTCGTGGCGGCGCAGGGTCACGGCGAGGGCAGCGAGCCAGCTCGCCTCGGCGCCTCCGTCGTCGAGGGCGAGGAGGTAGGGGACGGTGGGGCCGTCGTCGCCCAGACCCCAGGCGGGAGCGGGTGCCGCGGGCGAGGTGCGGCCCACTTCCGGTGTGTGGGACTCCCCGGCTCCCGGCTCGACGGGCTCGCCGGCCGCCAGCCGCCCGAGAGCCGCGCGATCCCACCGGTCCCGTGCGGCCACCAGGACCAGGTCGCAGAGGCCGTCGGCGTAACGCAGCAGCACCCTGCGCAGCCCCTCGGCCGGGCGAGCGAGTTCGGTGGCGCGGCGGCGCTCGGCGAGCGGGTCCGCCGCCGGAGCGGGGACGTCCTCGATCCACAGCCCCGGAGGGGCGGTCGGATACGGCGAGCGGTCCGAGCGGACGCGCACCGCGTGGCAGCGGGCCGCGAGGTGGAGGGGGCCTGACACGGTCGTACTCCTTGCTGGTCCGGGGAGTTGTTCCGCGGAGTCGGTCGGGAAGGGCGGACGGGGCGGGAGCTCAGCGAATGCTGAACCCGCCGTCCACGGTCAGGACCGAGCCGGTGATCTGACGCGACTCGTCCGAGGCGAGGAAGACCACCGCGGCGCCGACGTCCTCGGGCTCGATCAGGGCGTTCATCGGCTGCGCCTCGACGAAGGTCCTCTCGTGCTCGTGCACCGGGACTTCGAGCGCCCTGGCGATCTCGGCGAGCATCCGGCCCTCGGCCCGCGCGTCGTCGCGCACCGATCCGGGACAGACCGCGTTCACACGCACCTTGGTCGGCGCGTAGTCGAGCGCCGCCGCCTTGGTCAGCCCGACGACGGCGTGCTTGGCGGCGACGTATCCGGCGAAGTTCCGGTAGCCCACCAGCCCCGCGGTGGAGGCGACGTTGACGATGCTTCCGGCACGCCGGGCGCTCATCGCCTTGCCGACCTCGCGGATCACCCGCCAGGCGCCGGAGAGGTCCACGTCGATCATCAGGGACCACTCCTCCTCGGCGATCTCGTGCACCGGCTTGCCCGAGGGTGCGGCGATGCCCGCGTTGTTCACGGCGACGTCGATCCGGCCGAACCGGTCCTCGGCTCGGGTCACCGCCTCCCGTACGGCGCGCAGGTCACGGATGTCGGCTTCGGCCGTGAGGACGGCCGCGCCCGCCTCCCGGCACAGCGCGGCCGTGTGAGTCAACTGCCCAGGGGTGCCCAGCGGGTAGGGCACGCCGGGCAGGTCGGCGCAGATGTCCAGCAGGGTGAGATCGGCGCCCTCGGCGGCACAGGCGAGCGCGGTGGCCCTGCCGAGTCCGCGGGCGGCGCCGGTGACGAGGACCGACTTGCCGTGCAGACGCATCGGGAACTCCTTGAAGGTCAGTGCGTTGAGGAGGACCGAGGGCGGGGCGGAACTACAGGACCGTCGAGACGATCAGCCGGACCAGCGCGGGCGCGGCGTCGGTGAGGTACATGTGGCCGCCGGGGACCTCGACATGCTCGAAGTCCCGGCCCGCGACCTTGCTCCAGGACTCGGCGTCGTCGTAGCCGACCAGGTCGTCGTCCTCGCCCCGGACGACCGTGAGAGGGGCGTTCAGCGGGAGGTCGGTGGAGGGCGAGTAGTTCTCGTGCATCTCGACGTCCGCGCGCAGGGCGGGCAGGACCATCTCGCGCATCTCCGGGTCGTCCAGCGCCGGATGGTGGTAGCCGGCGAACTCCCCGACCTGGGCGAGGAACTCCTCGTCGGACAGGCCGGTGGCCCGCCGCTCGCGTCCCCGGGCCGGTTCCGGCGACCCGCTGACGAACAGGTGGGCCAGCTCGACGCCGGGCTCCGCGACCAGCCGGTGGGCGAGTTCGTAGGCGAGCACCGCGCCGAGGCTGTGCCCGAAGAGGACCGCCCTGCCACCGCCGTCACCGAGCCGCTCCCTCAGCTCGGTCAGGAGACCGGCGACGGCCTGGTGCGCGTCACGGTACGGCTCCTCGTCGATCAGCCGCTCGCGGCCCGGCAGTTGCAGGGGCACGATCTCCACCCCGTCCCCGGCCAGGGCCGTCCAGGGCCGGTAGAACGATGCGCCCGCCCCGGCGTACGGCAGGCAGATCAGCTTGGTCGTGTCACGCGTGGTCATGGGTGCGGGTGTCTCCTTGTGAGTGGGGGGCTTCGTGCGCGCCTCGTGGGCGAGGACTCGCGGGGTGCCGATCGGAAGCGAGCAGGCCGGCGCGTTCCGCCGCCTCGACGGCGGTGCGCAGCGCCGCGGCGGCGCGCTGCGGGCCGGGCAGACCGGGGCCGACCGGCATGACGTTGAGCGTGGTGGCGCCGGCCTCGGCGAACGCCGTCATCCGCTCGGCGATGCGCTCCCGCGGGCCGAGCAGCGAGGTGGCGTCGAGGAATTCGAGCGGCACGGCGGCCATGGCACCCGGGTAGTCACCGGCCAGGAAACGCTCCTGGACGGCGCGGGCCTCGGCTCCGAAGCCCATGCGCTCGGCCAGCTGGGTGTAGTGGTTGTCCGCACGCCCGCCCATGCCGCCGAGGTACAGCGCGGCGTAGCCCCGCACCCGGCGTGCGCAGGCCCGCCAGTCGGTGCCGGTCACCAGGGGCACGCCCGGGGCGATGTCGAACCCGTCGAGGGTGCGGCCCGACTTGGCGAGGCCGGCCTTGAGGGGCTGCAACTGCTGGGCGGCGTGGGCGGGTGAGAAGAACACCGGAAGCCAGCCGTCGGCGATCTCCCCGGCCAGCTCCAGGTTCCTCGGGCCGAGCGCGGCGAGGTAGACCGGGATCCGCTCGCGCTGCGGCCGGATGGTGAGGGCGAGTGCCTTGCCCGGGCCGTCCGGCAGCGGAAGCGTGAAGTGGCGGCCGTCGAACTCCAACGGCTCCCGGCGCAGCGCCCGCCGCACCAGCTCGACGTATTCACGGGTACGGCCCAGCGGTGAGCCGAACCTGACGCCGTGCCAGCCCTCCGAGACCTGGGGTCCGGACACGCCGAGGCCGAGCCTGAGCCGTCCGCCGGACAGGGTGTCCAGGGTGGCGGCGGTCATCGCCGTCATGGCGGGCGAGCGGGCGGGGATCTGCAGGACGGCGCTGCCGACGTCGATGCGGGTGGTGCGGGCGGCGATCCAGGACAGCAGGGTGACGGCGTCGGATCCGTAGGCCTCGGAGACCCACACCGCCGAGTAGCCGAGGTCCTCGGCCAGAGAGGCGAGCGGGAGGCTGGAAGCGTCGTTGCCGCCGACCCAGTAGCCGAGGTTGAGGCCGAGGCGCAGGGTGGGGACGGTCATGGGGGGCTCCTGTACGGGCGGGCGCGAGGGCCGGCCCGGCCCGGTCGTGGCGCGATCGCGTCGCGGTCAGCGGCTTGTGCGGGTGCGGTAGCGCCAGGTCGACAGCGTGACGAAGACGGCGATGAGCAGCACCGAGCAGGCCGTCGTGTACAGCGCGGGATGCTGGGCGGGCCAGTCGTGCTGCATGCGGAAGCCGGGCGGTGGCGTGTTGCCGAAGAACATGCGCAGCGCGCCCGCGAGCGAGGTGATGGGGTTCCAGGCGGCCACGGTGGACAGCGGGCCGGGCAGGGAGGAACCGGAGACGAACGCGGAGGAGATGAACGTCACCGGGAACAGCCAGATCAGGCCGAGGCTGCCCGCCACCTGGATGTTCGGCGCGACGAGGGCGACGGACACGCCGATCCAGGACATCGCGAAGGAGAACAGCAGCGCCAGCAGGACCCCGGCGGCGACCTCGAACGGCCCGGTGTGCGGGCGCCAGCCCATCAGCAGACCGCAGGTGGTGGTGACGGTGACGCTCGCCACGCAGGTGGCGAGGTCGGACGTGGTCCGGCCGAGCAGCAGTGCCACGCGGGAGATCGGCAGCGCGCGGAAGCGGTCGATCATGCCCTGTTCCAGGTCCCGGGCGAGCCCGACCGTGGTGAACGTGGTGGTGAAGGCCACCGTCTGCGCGAGCAGCCCGCTCACCATGTACGAGCGGTAGGCCGGGCCGCCCAGGCTGTTGCCGAAGACGTAGCCGATGAGCATGGCGTACACGACCGGCTCGACCAGACAGGCGATCAGCAGGCCGGGATTGCGCAGCAGATGCAGCAGGTTGCGCAGGGCCAGGTCGGCGCTCTCGGCGAGCACGCGCAGGACGGGACTGCGCCGGGCGCGGGTACGGCGGGGGCCGGTCGCCGGCGCGTCCCGGCGCGGGGTGCGGGCGCTGCGCACATCGGTGGTCGCCGTCATCACGCCGCCTCCCGGCGGGCGCGGCTGGTCAGGCCGAGGAATACGTCGTCGAGTGTGCAGCGGCTGAGTCCGATCTCCAGCACATCGACCTGCTCGCCCTCGAGTGCGGTCAGGGCTCGGCCCAGTGCGGCCCGGCCGTCGGCGGCGGCCACCTCCACGCGCCGGGCACGCCGGTCCACCGCCGGGGTCGCGCCGGTCGCCCGCTGCGCGGCGCGTGCCGCCGCGTCGAGCTGGTGGTCCTCGGCGACACACACGACGAGCCGGTTGCCGGCGGCCGCCTTCAGCTCGTCGCTGGTGCCCTCCGCCACGACCTGCCCCCGGTCGATCACGGTGATCCGGTCGGCGAGGCGGTCCGCCTCCTCCAGGTACTGGGTCGTCAGCAGGATCGTGGTGCCGGCGGCGACCAGTTCACCGACCGCCTCCCACGTGTCGAGCCGGCTTTCGGGGTCGAGCCCGGTCGTCGGCTCGTCCAGCACGACCAGGGGCGGGGAACCGACGAGAGCGGCGGCCAGATCCAGTCGCCGGCGCATCCCGCCCGAGTAGGTGCCGGCCTGGCGCCCGGCCACGTCGGTCAGCCGGAACCGGGACAGCAGGTCATCTGCGATGCGGCGGGCCGTACGACGCCCCACGCCCCGCAGCTTCCCGAGGAGGTAGAGGTTTTCGAAACCCGTCAGCACACCGTCGACCGTCGAGTACTGACCGGCCGTTCCAATCGCGGAGCGTACCTTCTCCGGTTCTTCAGTCACGCTCCAGCCATTGACGAAAGCTCGCCCGGAGTCCGGTTCGAGGAGTGTCGTCAGGATTTTCACCAGGGTGGTTTTTCCGGCTCCATTCGGCCCCAAGAGCCCCATGACTTCACCTGGATGGATTTCCAGCTCAATGCCACGTAACGCGTGATTCTTTCGGTATTTTTTCTGTAGGTCTTGGACCAGTATGGAGGATGCGGTCGGGGTAGGCACAGACCAGTTATATGCGGCTCCGGCGATGTGAGTCGACCACGAAAGAGTCAACAAACAAAGACTCATCGATGACTTTGCTTGACGTCTGCTTGGACTTTATTTAAGTTGATCGTCTCTCTTGGTCATCTAAAGTTCCTGTCGTGCAAGAATTACTCACGCCACTGAGGGAACGGGCGGCGCGCGATCCGCAGCAGCCGGCCGTGACTTTTGTTTCGGAATTCAGCGACATCAAACGGACAGTGCGCGACCGGGCGGAACTGGACCTGCATTCGAGGCGCATTGCCTCCTGGCTCCAGGAGCGGCTTGCTCCGGGAGACAGAGCACTTCTCCTCTACTCCCCGGGAATCGAGTTCACCACAGCCTTTTCCGCCTGTGTCCACGCGGGCGTCATCGCCGTGCCCGCCCCGCTGCCTGGCCGCTACCGGCACGAGCGCCGCAGGCTCGCCGCCATCGCCCGCGACGCGGGAGTACGCGCCGTCCTGACACAGCAGAGCGACCTCCCGGACGTCGAGAAGTGGGTCGCCGAGGAGGGCGTCACCGGTGCGGTCTGCCACCCGACCGACGCCGGTGACGGGGACCCGGGCGCCTGGACCGCTCCGGAGGTGTCGTCCGAGACCCTGGCCCTGCTCCAGTACACGTCGGGATCGACCGGCGACCCCAAGGGCGTCATGGTCACCCACGGCAACCTGGTCGCCAACGTGGACCGCATGGCCCGCATGTTCGGGAACGACAGCGCCACCGCGTACGGCGGCTGGATCCCCCTGTACCACGACATGGGGCTGATCGGCCTGATGCTGCCCGGCCTCCTGCTCGGGAACGGGTACGTCCAGATGGACCCCATGTCCTTCCTGCGCCGCCCGTACCACTGGCTGCGCATGCTGGACGCCTGCGACGTCAACTTCACCGCCGCGCCCGACTTCGGGTACGAGATGTGTGTCCGCCGGGTCACCGACGAACAACTCGCCACGCTCGACCTGTCCCGGCTCAAGGCGGCCAACGGCTCCGAGCCGGTCCGCGCCGACGTGGTCGCCGCCTTCACCGAGCGGTTCGCCGCAGCGGGACTGCGGCCGGAGGCGCTCATACCCGTGTACGGCCTGGCGGAGGCGACGCTGATGGTCTCCGGGACGTCCCGGAGGCCACCACGGTGCACCCCGGTCGTCACCGCCGCACTGGAGGACGGGCGCCTGCGGCCGGCCGACGGCACGCAGCCGTCCCGCGTACTCGTCGGATGCGGTGCCCCGGCCGGATCCGACACGCTGATCGTCGACCCCGACACCGGCGACGCCCTGCCCGAGGGCCGCATCGGCGAGATCTGGCTCGACGGCCCCTGTGTCACCGCGGGCTACTGGGAGAACGACGACACCACCGAGACCACGTTCCACGCGCACACCAGCGACGGATGCGGCCCGTTCCTGCGCACCGGCGACCTAGGCGGCCTGCTCGACGGCGACCTGTACATCACCGGCCGCCGCAAGGATGTCCTCGTGCTGCACGGCCGCAACCTGCACCCCGCGGACATCGAATACGAACTGCGGGCGCAGCACGAGGAGTTGGAGGGGCTGCACGGCGCCGTCTTCATGGTCGGACACGACGACGGGGTGGACGCCGCCCCCGCGATCGTCGTCGTGCACGAGATCCGCGCCCACTGGGGTGCCGAGCGCCTGGGCGAGATCGCCGTCGGCATGAAGCAGACCGTGGCCCGGGACTTCGGCGTGCCGGTCGCGGGCGTCGCCCTCGTCAGGCCCGGCGGCGTACGACGCACCACCAGCGGCAAGGTGCAGCGCTCGGCGATGCGCGCCCTCTACCTCGCCGCCGGACTGGAAACCCTGCACGTCGCCGAGGACCCACTGCTCACCGCGGTCCTGGCCGGGCATCGGAGGGGGACCACACGATGACCACCACGGCGGATCTGGAGAACCTGCTCGCCGCCCACGAGGACGACGTGTTCTCACCCGGCGCGCTCGCCGAACTCGACGACCGTGAGGAGTTCCCCGACGGCGCCGTCCGGTTCCTCGACGACGCCGGCCTGCCCGCCCACTACGTCCTGCTCCAGGACGGCGACTTCAGCGAGACGGTACGGCTGCTGCGCGCGGTCGCCCGCCGCGACCTGACCGTGGCCGTCGCGCACGGCAAGACGTTCCTCGGGGCGGCTCCGGTGTGGGTGGCCGGCACCCCGGAGCAGGCCGCCCGGCTCGCCGAGCGCGTGGGTGCGGGTGAGCCGGTCTGCTGGGGGCTCACCGAGCGCGACCACGGGGCCGACCTGCTCGCGAGCGAGTTCGCCGCGGTGGCCGGCACGGAGGGGGACGCGGCCGACGGCACGGGCGACGGCCGCGGGAGCGGCTGGCGGCTCACCGGCGAGAAATGGCTCATCAACAACGCCACCCGCTCCACTCTTGCCTGTGTCCTCGCCCGCACCGACCCCGCGGGCGGCGGACGTGGCTTCAGCCTCTTCCTCGTGGACAAGAACCGGCTGCCCGGGAACAGCTGGCGGAACCTGCCGAAGGTCCGGACGCACGGCATCCGTGGCGCCGACATCAGCGGCTTCGCCCTCGACGACGTCCCAGTACCGGCCGACGCCCTCATCGGGGAGCGGGGCGACGGGATCGCCGTGGTCCTCAAGACCCTCCAGCTCACCCGTGTCGCGTGCACCGCGCTCTCCCTCGGCGCCGCCGACCACGCCCTGCGGCTGGCCCGCGACTTCGCGACCGGACGCGAACTGTACGGCCGCCGCCTCGCCGGCGTCCCGCACGTGCGGCGCATCCTCGGCCGGGCGGCGGCCGCCGCACTGACCGCCGAGGCGGTGAGCGTGCTCTCCGTCCGCTCGGTGCACGCCCTGCCCGGCGAACTGAGCGTGATCTCGGCGCTCACCAAGGCCTACATCCCGACACGCACGCAGGAGACCCTCACCTCGCTCGGTGAACTCCTCGGCGTGCGCGGCTTCCTCACCTCACCCCCCGGCGGCGGCTTCGCCAAGCTGGAGCGCGACCACCGCATCTGCGCGATCTTCGACGGCAGCACGGTCGTCAACCGCGCCGCCCTCCTCAACCAGATGCCCCGCCTGGCCCGCCAGTTGAGCCGCCGTCGAGCCGACACGGAGGGCTTGCGAGCAGCCGCCGACCTCACCGCCGCACCGCCCCCGTTCGACCGGGACCGTCTGACGGTACTGTCGGTCACGGGATGCAGCGCCGTCCAGGCCCTGCCCGACCTGACCGCGCGCTTACGCGAGCAAGGGCCACCGCAGGCGGTCCCGCTCACCGAGCGGCTGCTCACCGAAGTCGACCGGATGCGGACGGAGTCGGCTGGCTTCGTCCCCGTCGCGGGCGGACTTCCCAGCTCCGCGTTCGGTATCGCCGAGGCCTACGAACGCGCCTACGCCGCTGCCGCCTGCCTGCTGCTGTGGCTGGAGAACCCCTCCCTGCGCACCGGCCGGCTCGGCGCGGACGGCCTGTGGCTGCGGGCCTGCCTGACTGCCCTGCTCGGCGAGGACGGTGAAGAGGGCACCGCTGTCTTAGACGCCCTGGCCGACGTCGTACTCGACGCGCCCGCAGAGGACTTCACCCTCTGGGGAGGTGCCGCGTGAGCACCGCCCCGGGCCTCGCCCCTCAGCGCGCCGACGAACTGGAGCGCCTCCTCGGCAGCCTCTCCGACCCGGCCAACCCCACCGGCGCCGCCGCCGTCCTCGACGCCGACGAACGCGCCGAGACGCTCGCCGCCGGGGAGTCGCTGCTGCACGCCTACGGACTCAACGCCGAGTTCGTCCCGCCCGGGCTCGGCGGCCGTCTCGAACGGGCCGACCACCTCGCCGAGGTAATGCGTTCCCTCTATCGCCGCGACCCCGCGCTCGGCCTCGGATACGGCGCCAGCTCGCTCATCGCCGGCGTCACCGTGTGGACCGCCGGAGCCGGACCCCAGAAGGAGCACGCCGCCCGCCTGCTCCTCGAAGGGCACCGCATCGCCATCGCCTTCCACGAACTCGCCCACGGCAACGACATGGCCGGCACGGAGTTCGAAGCGACTGCCACACCGGACGGGTTGCGCCTGAGCGGCCGCAAGGAGGTCGTCACCAACATCGCCCGCGCCGAAGCCATGGTCGTCCTCGCCCGCACCGATGCCCGCCCCGGCCCGCGCAGCCACTCCCTGGTCCTCGTCGACCGTGCGAGCGCCGACCCCGCGCGCCTGACCGACCTGCCGCGTTTCGGCACCGTGGGCATGCGCGGTGTCCAGCTCGGCGGCCTGCGCTTCGACGACCTGCCCGTGCCCGCCTCCGCCGTCGTCGGCAGGGTCGGCTCCGGCCTGGAGACCGCCCTGAAGGCACTCCAGATCACCCGCACGGTCCTGCCCGCGATGGCCACCGGCATCCTCGACACCGGACTGCGCATCGCCGTGGACCACCTGATGCGGCGCCGGCTCTACGGCAACGCCGCCACGGCCCTCCCACACGTCCGCTCGGTGCTGACCGGAGTCTTCGCCGACCTGCTGCGTGCCGAGGTGCTCGGCGCGGTCGGTGCCCGTGCGCTGCATGAGGTGCCCGGCGCGGCGAGCGTGTACGCCTCCGCGGTCAAGTTCGAGGTGTCCCGGCTGCTGCTGGACGCCATGGACCGGCTAGCGGAACTCCTCGGCGCCCACTTCTACCTGCGCGAGGGACCGACCGCTCTGTTCCAGAAGCTGCTGCGCGACCTCGCACCCGTCGGCTTCGGGCACATCGCGCGCGCCGCCTGCCAGATGAGCCTGCTGCCGCAGCTGCCGTCGCTCGCCCGCCGCACCTGGGACCGGCCCGGCGCGGAGGCCCCCGCCGGCCTGTACGCCCTCGCGGAGCCACTGCCACCCCTGCCGTACCAGCGGCTGGCCCTGCACGCCGCGGGCCGCGACCCGATCGCCGGTTCCCTGCCCACCCTGCTCGACGCGGACTGGGCGCCCGAGCACGCGGACCTGCGGGCCGCCATCGCCGCCGACGTTGCCGAACTGGCCGGACTTGCGGGCGTGTGCGGCCGGTTGTCGCCTGTGGAGCTCGGCGTCGACGCCCGCCCCGAGCACTACGACCTCGTCACCCGGTACGTACGCCTGCTCTCGCGCGGCGTCTGCGCCCAGGTCTGGCGGCATGCCGAGCCCGACAGCTTCCTGGCCGACCCGGCCTGGCTGCGCGCGGCCCTGCACCGCTGCGCCCCCGGTCCGCACCGGCCCGGCCCGCTGCCCGCACGGGTCGAGGACACCCTCCTCAGCGAACTCCTGGACCGGCGGGACGCCGGCCGTTCCTTCGGCCTGACCGGAAGACCCCTCGCCGTCTGAGATCCGCCTGCCACCGCAGTGCCGTGTGCCCTCCGGTGCCCGCTCGCCCCACCGGGCGCGCGGTACCCGCCCGCCCCGGCCTCCGCTTCTTCCTCCGCTCAAGAAAGTGAACCCCCATCATGACCGCTGGCAACCGAGACGTGCACACCTGGCTGACCGAGCGCGTGGCGACCTACCTGCGTCGTTCACCGGAGGACATCGACACGTCCGTGCCACTGGCCGACTACGGTCTGGACTCCCTGACGGCGCTGGCCATCACCGCCGACATCGAGGACGAGTTCGACGTGACCGTGGATGACGCCCTGACCTGGGACCACCCGACGGTGGACGCGCTGGGCGAGGCCCTGGCCGAACTGGTCGGCGGGCAGCTCGCGGCAGCGGACACGAGCGAGAAGCAGGCCTGACGATGAACACTGCGCTCCCTCTCACGGCGGCCCAGCAAGGGGTGTGGGTAGCCCAGCGCCTCGCCCCCGACAGCCCCGTGTACACCTGCGGCATCTACTACGACGTCCCCGGTCCCGTGGACCGCGCCCTGCTCACCCGCGCGGTCGAGCGGGCCGTGGCCGAGACCGAGGCGGTGAGGGTCCGCTTCCACGCGGACGGAGAAACGGACGGAGAAACGGACGCCGAAACGGTCCGGCAGACCGTCGACCCGTCCATCACCGGGGAGTTGGAATACCTCGACCTGAGCGGCGAGGTCGATCCGGCCGCGGCTGCCCGCGCCTGGATCGACGGCGAGCAGGCCCGCCCCGTCCCGGTGACCGGCGACCGGCTCTTCCGGCACACCCTGCTGCGCCTCGGGCCCGACCGCCACTGGTTCCACTTCCGCTACCACCACATTCTCCTCGACGGCTACGGGCAGGTCCTGCACTGCCGCCGCGTGCTGGAGCTCTACACGGCCCTCGCCGCGGGCGAGGAGCCGCCCACGAGCGGCTTCGGCAACTTGAGCGAGGTCCTGGCCGAGGAGAACGCCTACCTCGGCTCCGCCCGCCACGAGCGCGACGGCGCCTACTGGCAGCGGGAGTTCGCCGACCTGCCGGACTCCACCGAGCTGGGCTCGGGAGCCACTGGACTCGCGCCCAGCCTGCCCGGCGCCCGTCTGCGGCTGCCCGAGGAGACCGCCCTGCGCGTGCGCGGGCTCACCGGGTCCCGCTGGTCCCTCCCGGTGATCGCCGCCATGGCCGCCCACACCCACCGCGTCACCGGCGCCCACGACGTCCTCGTCCGCGTGTTCATGGCCGCCCGGCTCAGCCCGCAGGCCCTGGCGACACCCGCGATGCTCGTCAACGACGTCCCGCTGCGCATCCCGGTCGACGGTGCGACGACCTTCACCGAACTGCTCGACCGGGTCGCCGCCCGTCTGACCGAGGCGACCCGGCACCAGCGCTACCCGCACGACGAACTCCGCCGCGACCTCTCCGCCACGGCTCACCCGGGCAGCCTGAGCGGCCCGTCCGTGAACGTCCTCTCCTTCGCCGCCGCCCGCCTGCCCTTCGGGCCCGTCCGGGCCGAGGCGCACCAGCTGGCCTCCGGCCCGGTCCGCGACCTCGCCCTGCACGCGTACGGCGACCCCGAGGCCGGCGACGGCATCGAACTCACCGTCAACGCCCACCGTGGCCGCTTCACTCCCGACACGGCCGCCGCCCACCGCGACCGCTACGCCCGCCTCCTCACCACCGCCACCGAGCACCCCGAGCTGCCCATCGGCGCCCTCGACCTGCTCGACGAGACGGAACGGGAGCGTTTCCGCACCCTCAACGGCACCGGGCGTACGGCTGACGCCCGCTCGCTGGTAGAGCTGTTCGAGGCGCAGGACCCGACCGCCGAGGCCGTCGTCTTCGAGGGCGAGCGGCTGACGTACGGAGAACTCGGCTCCCGCGTGAACCGTCTCGCGCACGCCCTGCGCGGGCGGGGCGTGGGTCCCGAGTCGCGGGTTGCGGTGAAGCTGCCCCGTTCGCTCGATCTGATCGTCGCGCTGTGGGCGGTGCTGAAGACCGGCGCCGCGTACGTGCCCGTGGACACCGGCTACCCGGCCGACCGCATCGCGTTCGTCCTCGCCGACTCCCGTACGTCGTTCGTGATCGACGAGGAGAACGTACTCACCCTCGGCGAGGGCGAGCCCGAGACCCACCCCGGCGTCGCCCCGCGGGGGGACCACGCCGCGTACGTCATCCACACCTCCGGTACCACGGGTCGCCCCAAGGGCACCGTCGTCACCCACGCCGGCATCTCCAACATGCTCGCGTGGATGCAGGAGGAGTACCGGCTCACCCCGGCGGACCGGGTCGTACACAAGACGCCGGTCGGGTTCGACGTGTCGGTGTGGGAGGTGTTCTGGACCCTCACCCGGGGCGCGACCCTCGTCGTCGCCCGCCCCGACGGTCACCGCGACCCGGCCTACCTGGCCCGCCTGGTCCGCGACGAGCGGGTCACGGTCATCCACTTCGTCCCGGCGATGCTCGGCCCGTTCCTCGACGAGTACGTTCCCGTCCACTCCCTCCGCATGGTCAGCTGCGGCGGCGAAGCCCTGCCCGCCGGGCTCGCCGAGCGCTTCCACCGCGAGTGCGGCGCCCAGCTCCACAACTCCTACGGCCCCACCGAGTTCTCGGTCACCGCGACCTCCCACGCCTGTTCCCCCGGCGAGCCCGTCACGATCGGCACACCCACCCGCAACTCCCGTGCCTACGTGCTGGACCCGGCCCTGCAACCGGTGCCGGACGGCGTCACCGGCGAGTTGTATCTCGCGGGCGTCCAGCTCGCCCGCGGCTACTTCGACCGGCCCGGCCCGACGGCCGAGCGGTTCGTGGCCGACCCCCACGGCCCGGCCGGCACCCGCATGTACCGCACCGGCGACCTGGTGCGCCCACGGGCCGAGGGAGACCTGGAGTTCGTCGGACGCGCCGACGACCAGATCAAGATCAACGGCCAGCGGGTCGAGCCCGCCGAGGTGGAGGCCGCCCTGGCCTCGGTGCCCGGCGTCGAACAGGCCGTGGTCCTCGTCCACGACTCCGCAGCGGGGGCCCGGCAGCTCGTCGGCTATGTGACGGGCACCCCGCAGACCGACCCCCGGGCCCACTCGGCGACCCTGCTCCCCGCCCACATGGTGCCCGTCAGTGTGCACGTCCTGCCGTCGATCCCGGTCACCGCCAACGGCAAGGTCGACCGCCGGGCCCTGCCGGCCCCGGTTCTGCCGGTCAGCGGACGCGCACCCGGCACCACCGCCGAGCACACCCTGCGCGGCCTCGCCGCCGACCTGCTGGGCCACCCCGGCCTGGGCGTGGACGACGACCTGTTCGTTCGCGGGGCGGACAGCATCCACGCCATCCAGCTCGTCAGCCGTGCCCGACGCCAGGGCCTGCACCTCACCCCCCAGGACGTCTTCGACCACCCGACCGTCGCCCGCCTCGCCACCGTGGCGAGGACGGCACCGGCGGACGCGCCCGTCGCGGACGACCCGGTCGGCGAGCTCCCCGAGACACCGATGGCCCGGCGCCTGGCCGCGCGGGGCGGCCCCACCGCCGGTTTCGCCCAGTCCGTCCTCCTCACCGCCGAGCCCGGACTGTCGTACGACCGCCTGGGCGCGGCCCTGCAACTCGTCCTCGACCGGCACGACGCCCTGCGCATGCGAGGCCGGCACATTCGCCCGGTGGGTGCCCTACGGGCCGAGGACTGCCTGACCCGTGCGCAGGACGAGGACGTGGCCGCGCACAAGGAGGCCGCCCGCCGCGCCCTGTCACCCGACGACGGTGTGATGGTCCGGGCCGTGTGGTTCGAGTCCGGCCGGCTGCTCCTCGTCCTCCACCACTTGGTCGTCGACGGGGTGTCCTGGCGCATCCTGCTGACCGACCTCGCCGGGGCCCTCGCAGGCGCCGGCCTGTCCCCGGCCGGGACCTCGGTGCGCCGCTGGGCCGCCCACCTCCAGCCGCCCGCCGACGAACTCCCGCTGTGGACCGACCTGTTGTCCACCCCGGAACCCGTCCTCGGCACCCGTCCCCTCGACTCCGCCCAGGACGTCCACGGCACGGCCCGCTCGATCACCGTCACCGTCCCCGGGGACCTCACCGGCACCCTGCTGACCACACTGCCGGCCGCCTACCGGGCGAGCCCGGACGACATCCTCCTCGCCGCGCTCTCCACGGCCGTGCAACGCCACCGGGGCGAGGGGCCGGTCCTGGTCGACCTTGAGGGCCACGGCCGCGACCACCTCCCCGACGGCATGGACCTGTCCACCACCGTCGGCTGGTTCACCCGCATCCACCCGGTCCGCCTGGGCCCCGGCACCGAGACCGGCCCCGCCCTGATCAAGCGCGTCAAGGAGGAGCTCCGCTCCATCCCGCACGGCGGCCGGGGCCATGACCTGCTCCGCGACCGCCTCACCGGTCTGCCCGCACCCCAGATCTGTTTCAACTACCTCGGCCGCCTGGACGCGCAGGACCTGGGCGGCTGGCGCCTCGCCGACGACACGACGGCCGTGGAACTGCTCGCCGACGACGGCCTCGCGCTCACCCACGCCCTGCAGATCGACGCCTACGTCCGTGACGGCGAACTCACCGCGGAGTGGACCTACCCCCCGGGCGTCCTCACGGAGGAAAACGTACGCGCCATCGCCGAGGCATGGACCGCAGCCCTCGCCGAACTCGCCCCGCACACGCGAGGCGGGCTCACCGTCTCCGACGTGCCCCTCGTGCGGATCACCCAGGAGGAACTGGACCGGTTCCGCGGCGCCACCGACGTCCTTCCGCTCTCCCCGCTCCAGGAGGGCCTGCTCTTCCTCGCGCTGTACGAGCCCGACGACCCCTACGTGGGCCAGCTCGTCCTGGAGATCGACGGCGGCTTCGACGCCGAGCGGATGAGGGCCGCCGCCACCGCCCTGCTGCAGCGCCACCCCAACCTGCGCGCGGCTTTCCGCAGCCGCTCGGCGGACGCCCCCGTCCAGGTCGTCCCGGCCGAGGTCAAGGTTCCCTGGGAGGACCCTGACGAGGACGACCTGGAGGCGTTCCTCGCCCGTGACCGCGCTCGCGGCTTCAGCGTCGTCCGGCCGCCGCTGCTGCGCTTCACCGCGCTCGGCGACCGCCTGGTGCTGACCCACCATCACCTGCTGCTGGACGGCTGGTCGCTGCCGCTGCTGGTGCGTGAGCTGTTCAGCCTGTACGGCGGCGCCGGCCTCCCGCCGGCCGCACCGTACCGCGACTACCTGGCCTGGCAGGGCGGACAGGACCACGAGGCCTGCGCCGAGGCGTGGCGCCGGCACCTCACCGGCCTGGCCGCGCCCACCCTGCTCGCTCCCGCCGACCGCACCTCCGACGGGCACGACGTCCACGAGGTGGTCCTGTCCGAGGCGCTGACCGACGCCCTGTCTGCGACGGCCCGTGCGCACCGGCTCACCCTCAACACCGTCGTACAGGGGCTGTGGGCGCTGTTGCTGAGCGGCTTCACCGACCGCGACGACGTCGTGTTCGGCGCCACCGTCTCCGGGCGCCCGCCCGAGCTGCCCGGCGCGGAGTCGATGGTCGGGCTGTTCGTCAACACCCTGCCCGTCCGTGTGCGGATCGACCCGGACGAGCCACTGGCCGCCCTGCTGGCCCGGATCCAGCACGAGCAGCGTTCGCTCGACGCCCACCAGTACGCCTCCCTGGCGGAGCTGACGCGCGCGTCCGGCTTCGACGCGCTGTTCGACACCATCGTCGCCTTCGAGAACTACCCGATGGACGACGGCGTCGAGGCGGGCGGACTGCGCCTCGCCCACGCCGAACTCGTCGAGCGCACCCACTACCCGGTCAGTCTGTCCGTGTTCCCCGGGGAGCGGCTGCGGCTGAGGTTCTCGTACCTGGCCGGTGTCTTCGAGGCGACGGCCGTCGCACGCCTCGCCGGCGTCCTGGCGGACCTGATGGCCGGCGCGGCGGCCGGACTCGACGTGCGAGCCGGTGAGTTGACCGCGGTGGGCGAAGAGGACCGGTTGCTGGTCACCGGCGTCCGTGCGGCCGGTGCTCCCGCGAAGAGCGCTCCCACCGCCGGGGGCGGCGAGCCCCGCTCGCCCGAGGAGCGCACGCTGTGCGCCATCGTCGCCGACGTCCTCGGCGTCGAACGGGTCGGCAGGGACGACGAGTTCTTCGCGCTGGGCGGCACCTCCATCCTGATGATCCGCCTCGTCCACCGGGTACGCGACGAGTTCGGCGTCGACCTGTCCCTACGGGACGTCTTCGCCGGCCCGACGGTCGCCGGTGTCGCCGAACGGCTGACCCACCTCGCCCCGCAGGCCAAGCGCGTCACGGCGGAGGAGCGGCCCGCACGGGTCCCGTTGTCGTTCGCCCAGGAGCGCATGTGGTTCCTGCAGCGGCTCCAGGGGACCTCCGGCACGTACAACATCCCGCTCGCCATCCGGCTGACCGGCAGCCTCGACGTGGACGCCCTGGGCGGCGCGCTGGCCGACCTCGTCGCCCGCCACGAGGCGCTGCGCACGGTCTACCCGGAGGACGCCGAGGGCCCCCACCAGGTCGTCCTGCCGCCCGAGACGCCCTACCGCACGGAGTTCGTACGGGACGCGGCTCCCGACCTCGCCGCCGACGCGGGCCGCCCCTTCGACCTGACGTGCGACGTTCCCCTGCGGACAACGCTCTACGAGACCGGGCCCGACACCCACGTCCTGCTGCTGGTCGTGCATCACATCGCCGCGGACGGCGCCTCCCTGCGCCCGATGGCGGAGGACATCACCGCCGCTTACCGCGCCCGGACGCTCGGCGACGCGCCCGGCTTCCCCGAACTGACCGTCCAGTACCCGGACTTCGCGATCTGGCAGCGGAAGACGCTCGCCGCGGACCTGCCTCGCCAGATCGGCTACTGGAAGGAGCGCCTCGACGGCCTCCCGCCCGAGGTCACCTTCCCCGGCGACCGGCCGCGCCCGGCGGTGGCCACACACCGCGGCGACCACGTGGAGTTCAGCGTGGACCCGGAGCTGTACCAGCGAATGCTGGACCTGGCCGGCCGTACCCGTACGACCCCGTTCATGATCCTCCAGGCCGCGGTGTCGCTGCTGCTGACCCGGCTCGGCGCGGGGGAGGACATCCCGCTCGGCGGTGTGATCGCCGACCGGCCCGACTCGGTGCTCGACGACGTGGTCGGCGTGTTCATCAACACCCTCGTCTACCGCATGGACACCTCCGGCGACCCGAGCTTCGAGGAACTGCTGGGCCGGGTCCGTGAGACGGGCCTGGCCGCCTACGCGCACCAGGGTGTCCCCTTCGAACGCCTGGTGGAGGAGCTGAACCCCGAGCGCTCCCGCTCCCGGCACGCCTTCTTCCAGGTCATGCTGGCGTGGCTGGACCTCACCGAGGCCCGCTTCGACCTGCCCGGCGTCACGGCCGACCCCGGCCCGGTGACCAGCGGCACCGCCAAGTTCGACGTGCACTTCGACTGCCACGTCCACGAGGGCGGAGGCCTGCTGTGTCGCCTGGAGTACGCCACCGACCTGTACGACCGGCGGACGGCGCAGAGCTTCGCGTCCAGGTTCGTGCGCGTACTGGAGTGTGTCACCGCCGACCCCGGGCAGCGGCTGTCCGACGTGGACGTGCTCGGCGCCGGGGACCGCGCCCTGGTGCTGCACGGCTGGAACGACACCGCCGTGGCCCTTGACGACGGGCGGTCACTCGCAGAGCTGCTCGAAGCGCAGGATCCGGACGCCGAAGCCGTCTTCTTCGAGGGTGAGAGCGTCACCTACGGCGAGTTGAACACCCGGGTGAACCGGCTCGCGCACGCACTGCGCGGGCGGGGTGTGGGTCCCGAGTCGCGGGTCGCGGTGATGCTGCCGCGCTCGGTGGACCTGATCGTCGCGCTGTGGGCGGTGGTCAAGGCGGGCGCCGCTTACGTGCCGATCGACACCGGCTACCCGGACGACCGGATCGCGTACATCCTGGCTGACTCGGGCTCCCGGCTGCTGATCTGCGACCGGGACGTGGAGGGATTCGAGCGGATCGCACCCGATGCCGGGGGGCCAGGGCACAACCCGGGGGTGACGGCCCACGGCGGCAACGCCGCCTACGTCATCTACACCTCCGGCTCCACCGGCCGTCCCAAGGGCACGGTCAACACGTACGCGGGCATGGCGAACCGGCTGTGGTGGATGCAGCGCGACCACCGGCTCGGCGCCGGGGAGAAGGTGCTGCAGTCCACTCCGGTCAGCTTCGACGTGTCGGTGTGGGAGGTCTTCTGGACGCTGATGTACGGCGGCACCCTCGTCGTCGCCCGGCCCGACGGCCACCGCGACCCGCGGTACCTGGAGCGGCTGATGCGCGAGGAGTCCGTCGCGGTCGTGCACCTCAGCGCGTCCATGCTCGGCGCCTACCTGGCCGAGAGCCGGCTGCCGGACTGCGTTCGCCTGGTCGTCTCCGGTGACGAGGCGCTGCCGGCCGAACTGGTCCGCCGTTTCCACGACGGCTCCAGCGCCGTGCTCCTCAACGCCTACGGGCCCACCGAGGCCGCCGTCGACGTCACCGCGTGGGCCGCGCCGCCGGACACCGAGACCGTGCTGATCGGTGGCCCGGTCGCCAACACCCGCGCCTACGTGCTCGATACGGCGCTGGCCCCGGTCGCCCCCGGGGTGCCCGGGGAGCTGTACGTCGAGGGTGTCCAGCTGGCGCGCGGCTACCTGGACCGGCCCGGGCTCACGGCCGAGCGGTTCGTGGCGAGCCCGTACGGCCCGCCCGGCACCCGCATGTACCGCACCGGGGACGTGGCGCGCTGGACGGCCGACGGGGAGCTGGAGTACCTCGGCCGCGCCGACAACCAGGTCAAACTGCGCGGCTTCCGGGTCGAACTCGGCGAGATCGAGGACGCCCTGGCCGACCACCCGGCCGTCGCCCAGGCCGCCGCGGCGGTGCACGGGCAGCGGCTCGTCGGCTACATCGTCCCCGCCGCCCCGGACCTCCCGGTCGACGACGAGGCACTGCGCGACCGGCTCGCCGCCCGGTTGCCGGAATACATGGTCCCGGCCCAGATCGTCGAGCTGGAAGCCATGCCGATCACCCCGAACGGCAAGCTCGACCGCAAGGCGCTGCCGGTACCGGAACCGACGCATGCCTCGGGGCGCGGGCCGCGCACCCCGCAGGAGGAGATCCTGTGCGGGCTGTTCGCCGAGGTGCTCGGCACCCCCGAGGTCTCGGTCGACGACGACTTCTTCGCCCTCGGCGGCCACTCCTTGCTGGTGACCCGGCTGGCGAGCCGTGTCCGGGCCGCGCTGGACGTCGACATCGAGCTGTCGGTGCTCTTCGAGGCGACGACGGTGGCGAAGCTGTCGGCACGGCTGGGCGGTGCCTCGCCGCGCCGGCAGGGCGTGATCGCGCTCGACCGCACGGGGCGCCTGCCGCTGTCGTACGCCCAGGAACGGTTGTGGTTCCTGCACCGCTTCGAGGGACCGTCCCCGACGTACAACCTGCCCGTCGCGCTGCGGCTGTCCGGTGACCTGGACGTCGTGGCGCTCACCGCCGCCCTGGACGACCTGGCGCGGCGGCACGAGGCACTGCGCACGGTCTTCGCCGAGGACGCTCACGGCCCCCACCAGGTCGTGCTGCCCGCCGTGCCGCCGCTGACCGTCGTACCGGCCGACGAGGAGACGCTGGAAGACCGGCTCGCGCGGGCCGTCCGTGTTCCGTTCGATCTCACCGCCCAGCCCCCGCTGCGCGCCACCCTGTTCGATGTGGGCGCCGGCGAGCACGTGCTGTTGCTCGTCCTGCACCACATCGCCGGGGACGGCGCCTCCATGGCCCCTCTCGCCCGCGACCTCGCCACCGCCTACGCGGCCCGCGCGCGGGGCGAGGAGCCCGGCTGGCCCGCGCTTGCGGTCCAGTACGCCGACTTCGCGGTGTGGCAGCGGCGCGCGCTGGGCGAGGCCGACGACCCGGACAGCCCGCTGTCCCGGCAACTCCAGCACTGGCGGACCACGCTCACGGACCTGCCCGACCAGATGGAGCTGCCGTTCGACCGGCCCCGCCCCGCCGTGCCGACCCACCGTGGTGAGACGGTTCCCATCGCCGTGGGGCCGGAGGTCCACGCGGCCCTGGTCCGGCTCGCCCGGCAGCACCACACGACCGTCTTCATGGTCGTGCACGCCGCCCTGGCCGGCCTGCTGCACCGGCTCGGTGCGGGCGAGGACATCGTGATCGGCTCCCCGGTCGCGAACCGCACGGACGAGGCGCTGGCGCCGCTCGTCGGCTACTTCGCCAACAACCTGGTGCTGCGCACCGACCTGACCGGCGACCCCCGCTTCACGGAGGTGCTGCGCCGGGTACGGGCCGCCGACCTCGCCGCCTACGCCCACCAGGACGTGCCGTTCGAGCGGATCGTGGAGGCGGTCAACCCGGTGCGTTCCACCTCCCGGCACCCCCTGTTCCAGACCGGCCTGAACTTCAACAACGCCGACCAGCAGGCGGCGCTCGACCTCGCCGTCGACCTCCCCGGCCTGACCGCGCGGGTGCGGCCGGTCGCCTCGCCCGCCGCCAAGTTCGACCTGTCGTTCTTCCTCACCGAGCGGCCCGAGGGGGGAGTGAACGGGCTCCTGGAGTTCGCCACCGACCTGTTCGACCGGGACTCGGCCGAACGGATCGCGCGGCGCTTCACCCGTCTCCTCGCCGCCGTCACCGCGGAACCGGAGCGCCGGATCGGGGAGTTCGACGTCGTGGACGCCGACGAGCGGCGGCTGCTTCTCACCGAGTGGAACGCGACCGGCCACGAGGTTCCTCCGGGGACCCTCACCGACCTGGTCGAGGCCCAGGTCGCGCGTACGCCGCGGGGACCCGCGGTCGTGTTCGGCGACACCTCGCTGTCGTACGCCGAACTCGACGCCCGCGCGAACCGGCTGGCCCGGCACCTCATCGGCCTCGGCGCCGGTCCCGAGCGCTACGTCGCCGTGCTGCTGCCGGTGTCGCAGGACATCCCGGTGACCCTGCTGGGCGCCCTGAAGACCGGCGCCGGCTATCTGCCGCTCGACCCGGCGCACCCCGCCGACCGGCTCGCCTTCATGCTGGGCGACATCGCTCCGGCCGCGGTGGTCACCACACCGGAACTCGCCGGCACAGTAGGGGCGCTGACGGATGCTCCGGTCGTGGTGCACGGGGATCCGGCGATCACGGCGCAGCCGGCCGGCCCGGTCACCGGAGTGGTCCGGCGGCCCGGGCACGCCGCGTTCGTCATCTTCACCTCGGGCTCGACCGGGCGCCCCAAGGCCGTCGTCGTCGAGCACCGCTCGCTCGTCGCCTACCTGGCGTGGGCGACGGCCGAGTACGAGAGCCTGCGCCGGCGCGTCCTGGTGCACTCGCCGGTCTCCTTCGACCTCACCGCCACCGGCATGTTCGGCCCGCTGATCTCCGGCGGCACCGTGGAACTGGTCCGCTGGACTTCGAGCGGCCCCGACCCGGACGCCCACGTCACCCGGCCCGACTTCGTCAAGGCCACCCCCAGCCATCTGCACCTGCTCGGCGCGGTGCCCGAGGAGTACTCGCCGACCGGCGAGCTCGTCCTGGGCGGCGAGTCGCTGCTCGGCGACGTCCTGGACACCTGGCGCGCCCGGCACCCCGGGGTGACCGTGCTGAACGAGTACGGCCCGACCGAGACGACCGTCGGCTGCAGCCTGTTCCGCATCGGGCCCGGCGACGCCGTGCCGCCGGGGGTGATCACCATCGGCACCCCGGCCTGGAACACCCGGATGTACGTACTCGACGCCCTGCTCCGCCCGGCCCCGGTCGGCACCGCGGGCGAGCTGTACGTCGCCGGAGACCTGGTCACCCGCGGTTACCACGGCCGCCCCGGCCTGACCGCCGGACGCTTCGTCGCCGACCCCTACGGCCCGCCCGGGTCGCGGATGTACCGCACGGGTGACGTGGCGCGCTGGACGGCGGCCGGGCGGCTGGAGTTCGTCAGCCGCGTCGACGACCAGGTGAAGATACGTGGCTTCCGCATCGAACTCGGCGAGGTGGAGGCGGTGCTGACCGCCCAGCCGGGCATCACCGGCGCGGCCGTGGTGGTGCGCGAGGACCAGCCCGGCGACAAGCGGCTCGTCGCCTACGTGGTGCCGGAGCCCGGTGTTCGGGCCGAACCCGCGGCTTTGCGGGCCGCTGCCGCGGGAGCCTTGCTCGACTACATGGTCCCGGCCGCCTTCGTGTCGCTGGAGAGCCTGCCGTTCACGCCGAACGGCAAGATCGACCGCAGGGCCCTGCCCGCGCCGGACCACACCGAAGGGCAGCCCGGCAGGGCCCCGGCCGACGGCATCGAGCGGCAGGTGGCGGACCTCTTCGCCGCCGTCCTCGGCGTGAGCGAGGTCGGCACCGAGGAAAACTTCTTCCGGCTCGGCGGGCACTCCCTGCTCGTTGCCCAGCTGGTCAACCGGGTCCGGACCGACCTCGGCGCCGAGCTGTCCATCCGGGACGTCTTCGACCGGCCAACCGTCTCCGGGATCGCCGGCCTGCTGGCCACACGCACCGCGCAGAGCGAACGGCCCGCACTGGTCCGGCGCGAACGGCCGGCGCGGCTGCCGCTGTCGGCGGCACAGCGCCGTATGTGGTTCCTCGACCGGCTTGAGGGCCCGTCGCAGACGTACACCATCCCGGTCGTGCTCCACCTGACCGGCCCCCTCGACACCGACGCCCTGCGCGCCGCCTTCGGGGACCTGGCCCGGCGCCACGAGGTGCTGCGGACCGTGATCGCGGAGGATGCCGAGGGACCGCACCAGGTCGTCACCGACGGCGAACCACCCTTCGCGGTCGTGCCCTGCGAGCCGTCCGGCTTCGCCGACGCGGTCGCGAGCGCCGCCCGGGTCCCCTTCGCCCTGGACCGCGACCTCCCGGTGCGCGCCGTGTTGTTCAGCGACGGCGAGCGGAAGCACGCCCTGCTGCTGCTCATCCACCACATCGCGGGCGACGGCGCCTCCATGCGCCTCCTCGCCGACGGCCTGTCCACGGCCTACTCGGCCCGCCTCGACGGGCAGGCGCCCGACTGGTCGCCGCTGCCCGTCCAGTACGCCGACTACGCGCTGTGGCAGCAAGAACTCCCGGGCGGCCAGCTCGATTTCTGGACGGCCGAGCTGGCCGGGCTCCCCGAGCAGACCGAGCTGCCCACCGACCGGCCCCGGCCCGCGGCGATGTCGTACCGAGGCGGCACCGTCTCCTTCACCGTCCCCGCCGCCCTGCGGGAGAAGGCCGAGCGCCTGGGGCGGGAGCGGGACGCCAGCGCCTTCATGGTGGCGCACACCACCCTCGTCACCCTTCTGGCCCGTCTCGGCGCAGGAGACGACATCGTCGTCGGCAGCCCCGTCGAGGGCCGCCCGGACAGCGCCCTCAACGACCTCGTCGGGCTCTTCGCCAACACGCTGGTGCTGCGCGCCGACGCCTCCGGCAACCCGGCCTTCGCCGAACTGCTCGACCGGGTGCGGTCGGCCGACGTGGCGGCGTACGCGCACGCCGAAGTGCCGTTCGAGCAGCTGGTGGAGGAGCTGAACCCGCAGCGGTCCCGCTCCAGGCACCCGGTGTTCCAGGTCATGCTGACGTTCAATCAGGAGAGCACGCCCCCCACCCTGCCCGGCCTCGCGGTCACCCTGGCCGACGCGCCCGGCGACCGGGCCAAGTTCGACCTGTCGTTCACGCTGGCACCGAGCCCGGCGGGCGGCTGGGACGGCACCGTCGAATACGCCGCCGACCTGTTCGACCGGGCGACCGCCGAGCACGTGGCCGCGTGGTACACGCGTCTGCTGGACGCCGCCGTCGCCGACCCCCAACGCCCGATCCACGCCCTCGACCTGCTGACCGGCGCCGAACGAGACAACCTGCTCGTCCGGCGGCAGGGCGACACCGCGGGCGGCACGGACCGTACGCTGCCGGACCTGTTCGAGGCGCAGGTCGCCCGGACCCCCGACGCCGTCGCGGCCGTCTCCGACGGCACGACCCTGACGTACGACGAACTGAACCGCAGGGCCAACCGGCTCGCCCGGCACCTGGAGGCGCTCGGCGCCGGCCCGGAAAAGGCCGTCGCCGTCGTCCTGCCGCGGCGCGTCGACACCCTCGTCGTGCTGCTCGCCGTCCTGAAGGCAGGGGCTGCCTATCTGCCGATCGACCCGGCCAACCCGGCCGCCCGCGTCGACAGCCTGGCCTCCGACGCGGGCGCCCACCTGGTCGTCACCGAGAGCCTGCTCGCCGGCTGGGCGCCCGCTCTGGCCGCGTACGCCGACGGGGACCCGGGTGTGCCGGTGCACCCCCGGCAGGCCGCGTACCTGATCTACACCTCCGGCTCGACGGGCCGCCCCAAGGGCGTCGTCGTCGAACACGCTGCTCTGGCCGCCTATCTGAGCCGGGCCGCCGAGCTGTACCCGGCGGCCTCCGGCGAGGCTCTGGTGCACTCCTCGCTCGCCTTCGACATGCCGGTCACCACGCTGTTCGCGCCGCTGATCAGCGGCGGCCGGGTCCGGTTCGGCGACCTCGACGAGCACACCGACCGGCCGGACCTGCTCAAGGTCACCCCCAGTCATCTGAAGCTGCTGGAGACCCTGCCGGACCGGACCTCCGACGCCCGCAACCTGGTCATCGGCGGCGAGGCACTCGACGGTGAGCTGCTGCAGCGCTGGCGTGACCGGCACCCGGACGCCGTGGTCGTCAACGAGTACGGGCCGACCGAGGCGACCGTGGGCTGCGTCGTCCACGTAATCACCCCGGGCGACCACCTCGCCTCCGGCCCCGTGCCCATCGGACGACCCGTCGCGGGTGCCCGGGTGTATGTGCTGGACGGGTACCTGCGGCCCGTCCCCGACGGGGTGTGGGGCGAGCTGTACCTCGCGGGACCCCAGCTGGCCCGGGGCTACGCGGGCCGGGCGGGGCAGGGCGCCGAGCGGTTCGTGGCCGACCCGTTCGGTCCGGCGGGCAGCCGGATGTACCGGGTGGGTGACCGGGCCCGCTGGGGCCACGCCGGCGTGCTGGAGTTCGCCGGACGGGTCGACGACCAGGTCAAGATCCGCGGCTACCGCGTCGAACCCGGCGAGATCGAGGCCGCGTTGACCGCCCTCGACGAGGTCACCGCCGCGGCGGTGATCGCCCGCGAGGACCGGCCGGGCGACCTGCGGCTCGTCGCGTACCTCGTCCCCGCCGCGCGGCCGCTGCGCGTCGAGGTGGTCCGCACGGCGCTGGCGGACTCGCTGCCCGCGTATCTCGTCCCGTCGGCTTTCGTCGAGCTCGATGGGATCCCGCTGACCGCCAACGGAAAGCTGGACCGCGGGGCCCTGCCCGCACCGGAGTCCGGGCACGAGGGGGGACGCGGACCGCGCACCCCGCGCGAGGAGGTTCTGTGCGGGCTGTTCGCCGAGGTGCTCGGCGTGCCCGAGGTGTCGGTCGACGACGACTTCTTCGCGCTCGGCGGCCACTCCCTGCTGGCCACGGTGCTGGTGAACCGCGTCCGCACGGCACTGGGGGCCGGCGTCGAGTTGCGGCAGATCTTCGACGCCCCGACCGTCGCCGCGCTCGCCGAGGCGCTGCCGCCGGACAGCCCGTACGAGCCGCTCGTCGCCCAGCCGCGACCGGACCGGCTGCCGCTGTCCTTCGCCCAGGAACGGCTGTGGTTCCTGCACGCCCTCAACGGGCCGTCCGCCACCTACAACGTTCCCGTGGCGGTCCGCCTGACCGGCGACCTGGACGTGGCCGCGCTGCGTGCCGCGCTCGGTGATGTGATCGCGCGGCACGAGGTCCTGAGGACGGTGTTCGCCGATGACGCGGAGGGTCCGCGTCAGGTCGTCCTGCCGCTCGAGCAGGCCCGGCCGGAGCTGACCGTCGTGCGGACGACGCGCGACACCCTGACCGCCGCGGTGGCCGAGGCCGCGCACCACACGTTCGACCTCTCCACCACGCCCCCCTTCCGAGCCTCGGTGTTCCGGCTGTCGGCCGAGGAATCGGTGTTCCTGCTGCTGATGCACCACATCGCCACCGACGCGGTGTCGATGGCGCCGCTGGCACGTGATCTGTCCGAGGCCTATGCGGCGCGGCTCGCCGGCCGGCGGCCCGGCTGGGCGCCACTGCCCGTGCAGTACGCCGACTACGTGCTGTGGCAGCGGCGGACGCTGGGCGACGCGCAGGCGGACGACACGCCGGCCGGCCGGCAGCTGGCGTTCTGGAAGGAGACGCTGGCCGGGGCCCCGGAGGAGCTGGAGCTGCTCTTCGACCGGCCCCGTCCGCTCTCCCCGGCACAGGGAGGTTCGGCGGTCGGGCTGGAGATCTCACCCGAGCTGCACCGGCGGCTGGCCGAGGTGGCCCGGCGGTGTGGTACCACGGTCTTCATGGTCGTGCAGGCCGGACTCGGAGTGCTGCTCACCAGGCTCGGAGCGGGCACCGACCTGCCGATCGGCACGCCGGTCGCCGGCCGCACCGACGAGGCACTGGAAGACCTGGTCGGGTTCTTCGTCAACACCCTGGTCCTGCGGGTGGACACCTCGGGCGACCCGCGTTTCACCGAACTGCTGGAGCGGGTCCGGCGCACGGACGTGGAGGCGTACGCGCACCAGGACCTGCCGTTCGAGCGGCTGGTGGAGGCGCTGAACCCGTCCCGGTCGCCGGCACGGCATCCGCTGTTCCAGGTGATGCTGTCATTCCACAACCAGGCCGGGGCCACGCCGGCCCTGCCGGGGCTGGGCGTGGAGGCGGCCGAGGTCGCGTTCGCTTCGGCCAAGTTCGACCTGTCGTTCAACCTGACGGAGCGGGTCGGGACGGACGGTGCGTTCGGCGGCATGGCGGGCGAGATCCAGTACGCGACTGCGCTGTTCGACGCGACGACCGTCGCGCACCTGGCCGAGCGGTTCGTGCGGGTCCTGGAACAGGCTGTCGCCGAGCCGGACACTCCGGTCGGCGCGTTCGACGTGCTGCTGCCCGGCGAACGCGCTCTGGTCCTGGAGGAATGGAACGACACCGCCGCGCCGGACGCGGGGCCGTCGCTGGTGGAACTGTTCGAGGCGCAAGCAGCCCGGACCCCGGACGCCGAGGCCGTCGTCTTCGAACGCGAGCGCCTCACCTACGGGGAGCTGAACGCGCGGGTGAACCGGCTGGCGCGGGCACTGCGCCGCCGGGGCGCGGGCCCCGAAACGCGGGTGGCGGTGCTGCTGCCGCGCTCGACGGACCTCATCGTGGCGCTGTGGGCGGTGGTCAAGGCAGGCGCCGCCTACGTCCCCGTCGACCCCGGCCACCCGGCCGAGCGGATCGCCTACACCCTCACCGACTCCGGCGCGGGGCTGCTGATCTCCGACCGGGATGTCGAGGGATTCGAGCGGATCGGTCCCGGCGCCGGGACCGACGAAGTGCCGGACAACCCCGCGGTCGCCGTCCACGGTGACAACGCGGCCTACCTCATGTACACGTCGGGCTCCACCGGCCGGCCCAAGGGCACCGTCGTCACCCGGGCCGGAATCGGCAACACCCTCGCCTGGATGCAGACCGACCACCACCTCACCCCTGACGACCGGGTGGTGCACAAGGCGCCGATCGGGTTCGACGTGTCGGTGCGGGAGATCTTCTGGCCCCTCACCCGCGGCGCGACCCTCGTCGTGGCCCGCCCGGACGGCCACCGCGACCCGGCCTACGTCGCCCGGCTGGTCCACGAAGAACGCGTCACCGTCATCTGCTTCGTGCCGGCCCTGCTCGGCCCGTTCCTGGACGGGTACCGGCCCACCGAGTCGCTGCGTCTGGTGCTGTGCGGCGGCGAGGCACTGCCCGCCGCCCTGGCCGCCCGCTTCCACCGCGAGTGCGGCGCCCGGCTCGTCAACTCCTACGGCCCGACCGAGTTCTCGGTGACCGCGACCTCCTGGGCCTGCGTTGCCGGCGAACCCGTGCGGATCGGCAGGCCCGGCGCCAGCACCCGCGCCTTCGTGCTGGACGCGTGGCTGTCTCCGGTGGCGCCGGGAGTGGCGGGCGAGTTGTACCTCGCGGGCGTCCAGACAGCGCGTGGCTATGCCTCCCGGCCCGGGCTGACCGCCGAGCGTTTCGTCGCCGACCCCTACGGACCGCCCGGATCCCGGATGTACCGGACCGGGGACATCGTGCGCCGGGCGCCGGACGGGGAGCTGGAGTTCCTCGGCCGCGCCGACGACCAGGTGAAGATGCGTGGCTTCCGGATCGAGCTGGGAGAGGTCGAGGGGGCCCTGGCTGACCATCCGGCGGTCACCGAGGCCGCCGCGGCCCTGCACGGGCAGCGGCTGGTGGGCTATGTCGTCGCCACCGGGGACCTCGACGACGAGGAGCTGCGGGCCCGGCTCGCCGGGCGGCTGCCCGACTACCTGGTTCCGGCGCAGCTGGTCCGGCTGGCGGCGCTGCCGCTGACGCCCAGTGGCAAGCTGGACCGCAAGGCCCTGCCGGCGCCCGGCACCGCTCCTTCCTCGGGCAGAGGGCCAAGGACGGCGCGGGAGGAGATCCTGTGCTCCCTGTTCGCCGAGGTACTGGGCCTGTCCGCCGTCTCGATCGACGACGACTTCTTCGACCGGGGCGGGCACTCCCTGCTGGTGGCCCGGCTGGCCAACCGGATCCGGACCGTGCTCGGGGTCGAGATCGAACTGTCGGTGCTGTTCGAGGCCTCCACCGTGGCGAGGCTCTCGACCTGGCTGGGATCGGCGCCCGCACGGCGCGCCGAGATCGTGGCCCTGCCGCGCGGCGAGCGCGTCCCGCTGTCGTACGCGCAGCAACGCCTGTGGTTCCTGCACCGCTTCGAAGGGCCGTCGGCTGCTTACAACATCCCGCACGTCCTGCGGCTGGGCGGCCCGCTGGACACCGCTGCGCTCTCGGCAGCGCTGACCGATGTCGTCACCCGGCACGAGATCCTGCGCACGGTGTTCGCCGAGGACGAGGACGGCGCGTACCAGGTCGTCCTCCCGTCCGACAGCGTCACGGTGGCACTGACGGTGCAGAGCACCGCCCCTGACGAACTCGACACCCGGCTCGCGGCCGCGGCCGCGTACGCGTTTGATCTCGCCACCGAGATTCCCGTGCGGGCCTGGGTCTTCCGGCAGGCGGCGGACGAAGCCGTACTGCTGCTGCTCGTCCACCACATCGCCGGCGACGCCGAATCCATGCACCCGTTCACCGCCGACCTGGCCGGCGCCTACCGCGCCCGCCTCGCGGGTGAACCGCCCCGGTGGGAGCCCCTGGAGATCCAGTACGCCGACTACGCACTGTGGCAGAACGGGGTACTCGGAGACGCCGACGACCTCGAAAGTCACAGCGGCAGGCAGCTGGACTACTGGCGGAGGACGCTTGAGGGCGTCCCCGAGGAGCTGAATCTGCCCACTGACCGGCCTCGCACGGCGTCCGCCGACAGCAGCGGGGCTGCGGTGCCCCTGGAACTCGGCCCGGAGCTGCACCAGCGGCTCACCGAGGTCGCCAAGACCCATGGCGCCACCGTGTTCATGACGCTGCAGGCGGGTCTCGCCACACTGCTCACCCGGCTCGGCGCGGGTACGGATCTGCCCATCGGTATCCCCGTCGCCGGCCGCGGCGACGAGGCACTGGACGGACTGGTCGGGTTCTTCCTCAACACCCTGGTCCTGCGGACCGACACCTCCGGCGACCCGAGCTTCACCGAACTCCTCGGCCGAATACGCCGTACCGACCTGGGCGCCTACGACCACCAGGAGCTGCCGTTCGAGCGGCTCGTGGAGGCCTTGAACCCCACCAGGTCCCCGGCCCGGCACCCGCTGTTCCAGGTGATGCTGTCGTTCCGCAACAACGCCGAGGTCAGGCTCGAACTCCCGGGTCTGACCGTGGAGCCCCTCCCGGCAGGTCTGCCCTCCGCCAAGTTCGACCTGTCGTTCAGCCTCACCGAGCAGGCGGACGCGCAGGGCGCCCCGGCCGGAGTGCGCGGCGAGATCCAGTACGCCACCGCGTTGTTCGACGAGGAGACCGTCGCCCGCCTCGGCGAGCGGCTGCTGCTCCTGCTGGACGGTGCGGTCCGCCGGCCCGAGACGCCCATCGGAGAGCTGGAGGTACTGCTGCCCGACGAGCGCCGTGCGCTGCTCGTCGACTGGAACGCCACCGCGGTCGAGGGACCACCGGCCACGCTCGCCTCGCTCTTCGAGCACACGGTCGTCACCCGCCCGGAAGCGGTCGCGGTCATCGCGGACGACACCCCGGTCACCTACAACGAACTCAACCGCCGCGCCAATCAGTTGGCACACCTGCTCATCGGCGAGGGGATCGGCCCGGAGTCCGTCGTGGCCCTGGCCCTGCCACGCTCGCTCGACCTGCTGGTCGCCGCGCACGCGGTGACCAAGGCGGGAGCCGCCTACACGCCCGTCGACCCGGACAACCCGCCACAGCGGACCGCCGGAATGCTCCAGGACGTGGGCGCGGCGGCGGTGCTCACCACGACCCGCCACGCCACCGCCCTCCCACCCTCAGCCCCCCTGATGGTGCTGGACGACCCGGCGACGACCGCCAGGATCGCGGCTGCCCGGGACACCGACCCGACCGACACCGACCGGGTCGCCCCGCTGCGGCAGGACAACGCCGCCTACGTCATGTTCACCTCCGGCTCGACCGGGCGGCCCAAGGGCGTGGTCGTCTCCCAGGCGTCGGTGGTCAATCACCTGCGGTGGCTGCAGCACGCGTACGGGCTGACGCCCGAGGACCGGGTGCTGCAGAAGACACCCATCGCCTTCACGGTGTCCGTCTGGGAACTGTTCTGGCCCTTCCACGCCGGGGCGACGACCGTCGTGGCCGACCCCGACGGGCACCGCGACCCCGACTACCTGGCCCGCACGATCGCCCGGCACTCCGTCACGACCGTGCACTTCGTGCCCTCGATGCTGGAAATCCTGCACGCACAGGGTCGCCGGGACGAGTTCGCGAGCCTGCGCCGGATTTTCGTCGGCGGCGAGGCCCTGTCCCGGGAGCTGTACGAGCGGTGCACGGCGGCCTGGGGCGTCCCGCTGCACTACAAGTACGGCTCCACCGAGGTGACCTGCGACGCGACCGTGTGGGACCCGCAGACCGAGCCCGGCGACCGGCCTCTGGTGACCATCGGCCGGCCGATCGACAACACCCGCGCCTACGTGCTCGACGCGGCCCTCAGGCCCGTACCGCCCGGCGTACCCGGCGAGCTGTACATCGCCGGCCACCAGGTCACCCGCGGTTACGCGGGCCAACCGGTGCTGACCGCCGAGCGGTTCGTGCCGAACCCGTACGAGACCGGCGCCCGGATGTACCGAACCGGCGACCTGGTCAAGTGGGACCGCGAGGGACGGCTGCACTTCGTCAGCCGCGCCGACCAGCAGCTGAAGGTCCGCGGCATCCGCGTCGAGCCGGGCGAGATCGAGGCAGCGCTCACAGATCAGCCGGGCGTGGGCCGGGCCGTGGTCGTGCTGCGTGACGAGACGCTCATCGCCTATGTCACCGGTGAGCCTGATGCGGACGACCTGCGACGCCGGCTCGCGTCCCGTCTGCCCGCCCACCTCGTACCGGCGTTCGTCGTACCGCTGCCGGAGCTGCCGTACAACTCCAACGGAAAGGTGGACCGCGCAGCCCTGCCCGCCCCGGACCGCAAGCCCACGGGGACCGGCCGTGCACCGGTCACGGAAGACGAGCGCCTCCTGGGCGAACTGTTCGCCGAAGCGCTCGGCCTGCCGGAGGTCGGGGTCGACGACGACTTCTTCGCCCTCGGCGGGCACTCCCTGCTGGCCACCCGGCTCATCACCCGCATCCAGCGCAGGCTGGACGTCCGGCTGACCGTACGCGCTCTGTTCGAGGCGCCCACCGTCGCAGCCCTGGCCGAACGCCTGCGGTCCGGGGACGAGGCGGAGCAGGATCCGCTGGCGATGCTGCTGCCGCTGCGCACGGGCGGCACCGGCACCCCCGTGTTCTGCATGCACCCCCTGGGCGGACTCAGCTGGGTCTACGCGAATCTCGCCCGCCACCTCGACAGCCGCCACCCGGTCTACGGCCTCCAGGCCGCCGGACTCGACGGCCGCGGCGAGGTGGCCGAGAGCATCCACGACATGGCCGCGCAGTATGTGGCCCGGATCCGTCAGGTACGGCCGCACGGCCCGTACCACCTGGTGGGATGGTCGTTCGGCGGACTCGTCACCCAGGAGATGGCGGTCCAGCTCCAAGAGGCGGGCGAGGAGGTCGAGCTGCTCATGCTGCTCGACACCTACCCGAGGGACCCGGACGGGTCCGAGCGCACCGAGGGGGAACTGCTCGACGGCGTGACCCCGCCGCAGGAGCTGGCGTCTCTCGCTCCGGCCCAGCTCGACGCGGTGAAGGCGGTGCTGGTGAACAACGACCGCATCGCCGCCCGCCACGCACCGCGCGTCTTCGCGGGTGAGCTCGTCTTCTGCCGCGCTCTGCGCCTGGAAGAAGGCGAGAGGCGACGCGAGCCGAACCTGTGGCGGCCCTACATCACCGGCCGTATCGACGTCCACCCGGTCGACGCCACCCACAACGGCATGCTCGCCGAACGTCCCGCCACGGACATCGGCCGCCTGCTGGCGGAACTGCTCCGCGCGGCCGGCTGACCGAGCCGACCGGACACACACCCACCCCGGCAGGCCCGCCGAACGGGCCTGCCGCCCCGGAAAGGAAGCAACCATGACCAACCCCTTCGAGAACCCCGACGGCACCTACCGGGTCCTGGTCAACGACGAGGGCCAGCACTCTCTGTGGCCCGACTTCGCCGACGTGCCCGCCGGCTGGGCCACCCTCTTCGGCCCCGAGGGACGGGCCGCCTGCCTGGAGTACATCGAGCGCGAGTGGACCGACCTGCGTCCCAAGAGCCTCGTGCAGGCCATGGGCGAGTGACACGGACGAAAAGGAACACGCACGTGAGCAGCCTCGACATGACGCAGGCACCGTACTCCCCGGCGAGCGCCGACGGCACGGTGCGGTGCGACGCCCGCACCCTGGCCCGGCTGGGCCATGTGGCGGCGGAACTGCTGGACCAGGCGGGCGACCGGGTCGACGACCCGGCATGGGTGGCCCTCGCCCGGCACGCCTGGGAGGAGGTACCCGCAGAACTGCGGCGCACGGTGCGGGAGTTCCGCAGGCATTCCGGCCCCGACGGCGCCCTCGTCCTCCGGAGTCTCCCCGTCGCCGCCGCGCACCTGCCGCCGACCCCCATGGTGAGGGGATCGGTCCAGCACACCCCGTCCCTCCCGGCGGCCACGCTGCTGCTGTTCGCGGCCGGACTCGGCGACCCGGCCGCGTTCGCCGCGGAGAAGTCCGGTGCCCTGGTCCAGGACGTGGTGCCGGTGCCCGGCGAGGAGGAGGTCCAGGGCAACGTGGGCTCGGTCGAACTCACCTTCCACACGGAGAACGCCTTCCACCGCCACCGGCCCGACTACGTCATGCTGCTGTGCCTGCGGTCCGACCACGAGGGCGTGGCGGAACTGCGCACCAGCTGCGCACGGCGCGTCCTGCCGCTGCTCACGCCCCGCACCCGCGAGGCGCTCGGCAGGCCCGAATACGTGACCGAGGCGCCGCCGTCCTTCCGCCGGACCGGCGAGGGCGCCGCGCACGCGGTGCTCACCGGGGACCCGGACGACCCCGACTGGTGCTTCGACGAGGCGGCCACCAAGGCGGTGACCCCCGAGGGCCGGGCCGCCCTCGCCGAACTGGCCGAGGTGGCGCACCGGACGTACACCGGGGTGCTGCTGCACCCCGGCGACCTCGCCGTCGCCGACAACCGCGTCACCCTGCACGGCCGCTCGGCGTTCAGCCCGCGCTACGACGGCCGTGACCGCTGGCTGCAGCGGACGTTCGCGTTCAGCGACCTGCGCCGCTCCCGCGACCACCGCCCCGGTGACGGAACGGTGCTGGTCAAGTGACACCTCAAGCGACATCGGCCCCTTACGCGCTACGAGAACCGATGAAAGGTACGCACTGACATGACCGAGACCGCCCGGACGCCCCTCGCGGTGTTCGAACGTCACGAGTCGAACGTACGCAGCTACTGCCGCGACTTCCCGGTGGTCTTCGAACGAGCCGCCGGACACCATCTGTGGGACACCTCCGGGCGCCGCTACATCGACCTGCTGTGCGGGGCCGGATCGCTCAACTACGGCCACAACCCACCCGCGATCGTCGAGAGGGTGATGGCCTACCTCACGGCCGGGGGCCCGGTGCAGTCCCTGGACCTGCACACCGCCGCCAAGGCCGACTTCCTGGAGCGGTTCACGAGCCTCGTCCTGGAACCCCGCGGGCTCGGCGACCACGTGACGCAGTTCCCCGGACCGGCCGGAACCCTGGCGGTCGAAGCCGCCCTGAAGCTGGCCCGCAAGGTCACCGGACGCACCGAGGTGATCGCCTTCACCGGAGGCTTCCACGGCGCGTCCCTGGGAGCCCTCGCCGCCACGACCTCACCGCTGCTGCGCGGCGCGGCCGGTGTCCCGCTGACCGACGTCACCATCCTCCCGTACGGCGATGCCCACGACGCGGTCGCCGCCCTGGAACGCGCCGGGGCCGCCGACACGCCCGCAGCGATCCTGCTGGAGGCGGTCCAGGGCGAGGGCGGACTCCACACGGCGCCCCGCCCCTGGCTGGCCCGTATCCGCGAACTCGCCGACACCACCGGTGCGTTGGTGATCGTCGACGACATCCAGGCGGGCTGCGGACGCACCGGTACCTTCTTCAGCTTCGAGGACACCCCCGAACTCCGCCCCGACCTGGTCTGCCTGTCGAAGTCCCTCAGCGGAATGGGGCTACCGATGGCGGCGCTGTTGATCCGGCGCGAGATCGACCGTTGGGCCCCCGGCGAGCACAACGGCACGTTCCGTGGCCACAACCTCGCCTTCGTGGCGGGCGCCGCGGCACTGGACCACTGGACCGAGCCGCACTTCACCGACCACGTCGCCGAACTGACCGCAGCGATCCGCACCAGCCTGGCGAGCATCACCGACGCCCTCCCGGTGGGTGCCGCCCAAGTCGTCGGCAAGGGAGCGATGAGCGGACTGCGATTCCCCGCCCCCGGAACGGCCGAGCGGATACGGGAGGCGTTGTTCCGCGCCGGCATCGTCGCCGAGACCTCGGGGTCGGGGCATGTACTGAAGCTCCTGCCACCCCTGACGATTCCCCTCACCGATTGGAAGGACGTGGCGGACACCCTGGGCGACACCGTCCAGGTACTCGCCACGGCGTAGTCGCCCGACGCCCTGGGGACGAGCCGAGCGGCCGCGGCCGTCCCCGGGACCGAAGGCGCGTTCAGCCCCGGAATGTCGCGGCCCTCGGCGAGTTCGCCAGCCGTACCCCGGCCGTGGCCGACCTCGTGCTGGTGCGCGGCAACCTGCCGACGTCCGGGGTGGCCGGCGAGCAGGCCCCCAGGCGGCGGTCGCCCGCCGGCCGCTCGCAGAGGCCGGTCAGGCTCGGTCCCGTGAACCCCCACATCCGGAACCGGATCACGGCCGGTGCTTCCCTGATGATTGAGTGAGTTCAAGGGACTCACAGGGGTGGAAGATGGACGAGTGGTGGCTGGTGTTCGTGCCGGATCCGGAGCGGTGGGAGCCGCTGCCGGAGGAGGGGGTGCTGGGGTGGGGGTCCGTGACTTGCCGGCCGCGGTGGCCGCGGTGGGGCTTCAGCCGGGCGATCCGGTTTTTGTACGGCCTGATTTCGTGGTCGATCCCGAGCTGCTGGAATTCGTACGCTCCCCGGAATTCCACCCGCTGGAGCGGGAAACTCGGCGGAATTACGCACTGGATATCCGGCTGTTGCTGACTTGGTTGTGGCGACGCGGGATACCGTGGCGGCAAGCGACCGAGGCCGACTTGCGCGCGTACAGGGAATTTCGGTGTGACTCGCCACTCAACCCAAGCCGAATCAGCGGGGCGAAGTGGGATCGGGAAGCGCCGGCTTTCACACGGCTCTACCGGTGGGCGAAGGTCACGCCGCTGCCGGTAGACAGCAAGCGCCGGACAGACCGCGCAGCGGACGCCCGCAGCTCGCGAGTGTCGTGGCTGACACCACGAACTTGGGGTCTCTGGCAGGACGTGGGCCTTCGCGGCCTCGGTCCCGACGGGACACCGGTGCCGGGCTGGGACGCGCGGACCGAACTTCGGAACACCTCGTTCGTCGGGTTCACCCTAAGCTCGGGACTGCGGCGGCAGGAATCCAGCGCCATGTTGACGTTCGAAGTGCCGTCCCGACCGCTGCGCTCGGGCCGCTACTGCCACGGGGAGGTGGCCCGAGCGCTGTCCCGGTCGAAGCGAGACCGGACCTTCTACGCGTCGGTCGATTCATTGCGCCAGGTCAGCGCCTACGCTGAGTCGGAGCGGGCCTGGGCAGTCGAACGGGCCCAGGTCCAGGGACGCTACGAGAAGTTGCCGCTGATGCGGCTGATCACGAAGGTCACGACGGGCCGCACCCCGACGGTCCACTGGGTCGACCGCGACGGCGTCCAAGGCCGATATGACCTGAACCTGCTCGACTGGCGCGAGCAGCAGTGGCTGTTCGTCGAGGGGCCACAGGGCCCGGAGCCGGCGTGGTTGTGGCTGACCGAGCAGGGCCTGCCCATGCTGCCGGACCGCTGGAACACTGTGTTCCGGCAGGCCAACCAACGGTGCGAGCAGGCTCTGCTGACTCCGCAGGAGCGGGAGACATCCCGGCTGCTGCGGGTCGCGGAGATCCGGGGGAAGGTCCCGTACGCGACGCCCCATTCCATGCGTCACTCGATGGCGCTCTACATGTTGATCCTGCTCAACGAGTTGATGGACAAGAAGTACGGGCTGACCGCCGCGGACCGGCGCGACTTCGCCCAGCTCTACGGCGACCCGTGGTGGCTGGTGAAGACCCTGTTGGGGCACAAGGACGTTGAGACGACGAAGGAGCACTACCTCAACCCTCGGGAATTGCATCAGACGGGCGAGAAGTCGCAGGCCGCCTGCTCGTGGAGGGAGTCTGGCGGACTCCGACACTACTACGACCTAACAGCTTGACCAGGCATGTTGCCAACGTTTTCCCGTCTGATGCATGATCTGCCCTCCAGAAGGGATGGTCTGGAGTGGTGCATCAGCAGAAGGTGGCCCTGGCGGGGTCGGCATACCTGGAACTCGTCTCCGGGGTGGTTCAACTGCGTCCCGAGGACGCGATGTTCGACGCGATGTTGCGGGGCTGGCGGGCCCAGCAGAAGTCGCGGGGGCTGAAAGACGAGACGATCGACCCGAGGGAACGGCTGATCCGCCGGTTCCTTGATTTCGCGAACGAGTACCCGTGGCAGTGGACGCCGGCCCACATGGACGAGTGGTCGGCCTCCCTGACGAGCGAGAAGCACCTGGCGCCATCCACGGTCCGCAGCTACCAGGGCACGGTTCGACTGTTCACCGAACTCCTCATCGACGCCCGCTACGGCTGGGGCCCGGCATGCGAAGAAGCCTTTGGCGCTTATCCGGTGGCCATCGCTCACGAGTGGAACACCCTCCCTCACCTGCAGGACTACGAGGGCGACCCGGAAGCGAGGCCGTTCACCCGAGAAGAACTGCAGCGGTTCCTCGACTACGCCGACGACCAGGTCGCACGCGCGGTGAAGTCCAAGCGCAAGGGAGCCCTCGCCGCCTACCGGGACGCCACCCTCTTCAAGGTCATCTACGGGTGGGGACTTCGCCGGACCGAGACGTCCAAGCTGGATCTGGTCGACTTCGGGCGGAACCCGAAGGCCCGCCAGTTCGGCCGGTACGGCACACTCAACGTCCGCTATGGCAAGGCGAAGAAGGGGCAGCCGCCGCGGCGGCGGAACGTGCTGTCGGTGATGGGCTGGGCTGTCGAAGCGGTCGCCGACTACGTCGAGAACGTCCGGCCGCGGTTCGGGTTCCCCGATCATCCGGCACTGTGGATCACCGAACGCGGGGGACGCCTGCAACCCAGTTCCATCAACGACCGGTTCGAGGCATACCGCGACGCCCTAAAGCTCCCGAAAGACCTAGTTCCACACTCAATCCGCCATTCATATGTCACACATTTGACCGAAGACGGAGTAGATAGGCGATTTATTCAACAGCAAGTCGGTCACGAGTGCGATAGCTCCACGGCCATCTACACGAACCCTCGGGAATTGCATCAGATGGGCGAGGAATCGCAGGTCGCGAAGTCAGGGAGGGGCCTGACGAGGACTCCATCCTTCTACAACTTAGCGGTCTGATCTGGGAGTTTGGCGATCAGATCCCATCTGATGCAGGATTTGCCCTCTGAAGGGGAGGGTGAAAGTGGGTCTACAGCGACGCGCCGACCTGGCTGGGGCGGCTCATCTGGAGCTGGTTTCCGGGGTGGTCCAGCTGCGTCCGCAGGACGCGATGGTCGAGGCGATGGTGCGGGGCTGGCGGGCCCAGCAGGCTGCTCGCGGGCTCCGCGAGGACACGGTCATCGCCCGGGAACGGCTCGTACGCCGGTTCCTGGAGTACACCAACGAATACCCGTGGGCCTGGACGCCGGGGCATGTGGACGAGTGGTCGCTCTGGCTGACCAGCGAGAATCACCTCGCGCCGTCCACGATCCGCAGCTACCAGGGCAGTCTGCGCCTGTTCAGCGAGTTCCTGATCGATGGCCGCTACGGCTGGGCGGTGGCCTGCGAGGACGCCTTCGGCACACACCCGGTGGCCATCTGCCACGAGTGGAACACCATCGCCCACCTCAACGACTACGAGGGCAGTCCGGAGGCGAGGCCGTTCACCCGCGAGGAGATTCAGCGCTTCCTCGACTACGCCGATGGCCAGGTCGACCGGGCGGTACGGGCCAAGCGCAAGGGGGCCCTCGCCGCCTACCGGGACGCCACGCTTTTCAAGGTCATCTACGGGTGGGGACTGCGCCGCACCGAGGCGGCCAAACTCGACCTGGTGGACTTCGGCCGCAACGCCTCGGCCCCACACTTCGGCCGGTATGGCACGCTCAACGTCCGCTACGGCAAGGCCAAGAAGGGCCAGCCTCCCCGGCGCCGGAACGTACTGTCGGTGATGGACTGGGCGGTGGAGGCGGTCGCCGACTACGTGGAGAACGTGCGGCCAAGGTTCGGCTACGAGGACCATCCCGCGCTCTGGGTGACCGAACGGGGTGGCCGGATTAAGCCAGCGGAGATCAACGCCCGGTTCGTCGCCTATCGCGACGCGTTGAAGCTCCCGAAGCAACTCGTCGTCCACTCCGCTCGCCACGCCTACGTCACCCACCTCACGGAGGGCGGGGTTGACCGGCGGTTTCTGCAGCAGCAAGTCGGTCACGAGAATGACAGCTCCACCGCCATCTACACCCACGTCAGCGACGACTTCATGAACACGATGCTCCACAAGGCACTTGCTCCCGCGCTCGCCCTGATCCCCGCAGACAAGGACCGCTGATGGCCGCGAAGCTCGACTACCACTGGCGCCTGCGCAAGGTCATGGCCGACCGCGGACTCTTCTCCACCACCGACCTCATCCCGCTACTGGACGAACGCGGCATCACCCTGTCGTCCAGCCAGGTCTACCGGCTCGTCGTCGAGCGCCCCGAACGACTCAGCCTGAAGATCCTCATGGCCCTGCTCGACATCCTCAACTGCACCATGGACGACCTCATCGAGCCCACCGCCGCAGCAGGTGCCGCAACAACTGCCCGGACAAAGACGGCCGTTGGTGCCGAAGCAGGCGTCGGTGGCCTGCGACCCAAGCGAGCCCGCATCCGCGGTCTCGAGCGGCCGTGACCACACCCGGGCACCCCGATCGGGCCGTCACCGACCCGATCGGGCTCATCGCGGACCTGGTCGCGGCCGTCGAACATCACCTGGAGCCTGACCGGATCCGTGCCGCGGTCGCCAGCGTCGCGGGCGGCCGCTCGAAGTCACGCCGCCTCACGGCACATCTCGCTGAGCATCCCCGCGTGCTGAACGACGGTCGCTCGCCGGCGCCCAGGGCCGTCGGCGACCTGCTCATCGCCCTGCGTGAGGCCGGAGCCCAGGCCATCTCGCCGCCGTGTTGCGCCGAATGCGGCAGGCAGATGCGAACTCTCCAGCGCCGCGGCCAGGACTGGTACTGCTGGAATTGCGGGCCGCAGCCGGAGCCGTGTGCTGCCTGCGGAAACGCCCGCCGGGTCGCTTCACGCGACCGGGCCGGGCGGCCACGATGCGGCAAGTGCCCGGACACCGACGGACGCGACCCCGTCGCAGTGATCGGCGCCCTGATCGCTGAACTGGACCCGCAGGCCCGACGGGAGACGGTCGCCGACGCGGTCCGTCGATCGGCGCCTCGTCCCTCCTACCAGCAGAAACTTGCCTGGGCCCTGGAATCCCACGCAGCCCTGCTGACCGGGGACGGTCACCTCGCACCCCACCGCGCGATCCTCAAACTGATCGACCTGCTGCACGAGGCCGGCGTCACCGGGATCGTCCGGCCGTCCTGCCCCGGCTGCAACAGAGTCGTACGCATCGACAAACCCCTCGATGGACAGCGGGTCTGCCGCATGTGCATCTCCCACTCCCGCATCGAGGAGTGCTCGGGATGCGGAGCCCGCCGAGAGCCCGCCACCCGCGAGGCCCAAGGCCGGCCAGTGTGTCCGAACTGCCTGGTCAGCGACCCGGCGAACCTGGAGACCTGCATCAACTGCGGCCGACGAAAGGTCGTGAAAACCCGCACGCCGGACGGCCCGCTCTGCTCGAGCACGGTCACATGCGCGCGGTCCTCGACGCCCGGACCTCCACCGGCTACGGCGACCGCGGCCGTCCCGGCGTCCACGGCGTCCTCGATATCGAGACGGTGCGTGCGGCCGCCGACACCGCCGCGAGCCTGTTGGGCCGGACCGCAGCCGGGGAGAAGATCTCCGGCCAGGCGGCCCGACGCGCTCTCACTGGAGCCCTCAAAGCCCCGCGCTTCGAAGGAACCTTGACCACCCGACAGGCCGCCACGAAGGCCGCGAAGTTCCTCGCGCGTGACGGGATCGTCCTGTTCGACAACCCCGACTCGTTCCTGATCTGCGCTTTCAAGCGAGATACGGCCCTGTGTGACCCGGAACCGGGGGCGACCGCCCCCAACCAGTTCGCCTCCGGGCCGGGCAACTCGTCCTGGCCGCCGCCGTCCTCACCCGCCGACACGGCACGCAAGGGCCACCTGCGGCCCTACCCGACAACGTCATCCCGATGCCCGGGCTGGAGCACTGACCGACCGAAACCGGACGGAGTCGAGCGGAAACCATGCAATCGGTTACCCGCGAAGTTCCACAAATCCAGGAGTTCCGCGTGACGGTACGTAGTGAGTGTTTGGAGCCTCAAAGTACCAGGTCAAAGGCTGTCTAAGGGGCTCACGAAAGCCTGGACCGCACGCGAGCCCGACGACTGGAGCGCGTTCATGCGCTTCGCCGAGGACGAAGAGCGGTTGGGAGACCTGCTGCACCCACCCCGTTCCGCCGAGGGCTTTCGTGCCTGGGCGAAGGAGCAGGCCGCTGCCAAGTCCGATGGCGACTGCTTCGGGTTGGCAATCGAAGCCGTCGGCACGGGGAAAATAGTCGGTGCTGTCGGCTCGCATCATGCTGATCCACGTGCAGGCTGGTTCGAGTACGGCGTCACGATGGGCGCTGATCATCGGCGCAAAGGCTACGCGGCAGAAGCCGTGGTGATGCTACTGCGCTACATGTTCGCCGAGCGGCGCTTTCAGAGGCTGCGACGGGATCTATCCGACTATTGGTAGGGGCCGATATTCAGGAGGTCGATCTGTTCCTGTCCTTGTGGCCCCTCCATTGCCCCTGACGCTCCTTGAAAGCCCGCCCCATACGGCATACCGGACGTCGCTCCAGCTCAGCGGGCAGGTTGAACCATGGTGCAGCGAATTCTCACTTGGGGCACATGCGCGAACGTTCGCACGTGGGCGACCTCTCGCCGGTACCGACGGCGTTGGTAATGCGGCTCAGGCGGGGAAGGAGGAGCGGGCGTGGTAGCCGTAGTCAGCGAGCAACGAAACACCGTTGACTGTCCGGGACTTCGGCGATGCCAAGGTCAGTACGAGCCAGCCGATGTCCTGCGGGGTGCTCACCGGGTAGTCCACCCCGGAGAAGGACTCGACGCCCATGCCGTCGCGTGCCATCGGTGTGTCCACGATAGACGGGCAGACGCTGTTGACCCGGATGCCGTGCGGCTCGTGCAGTTCGGCCGAAAGCGCACGGGTCAGCTGGGCCACCGCACCCTTGGACGCGTTGTAGGCGAGCATCCCGGGGGCGGTGACGAAACCGGAATCGCTGCCAATGAGGGTGTAGGTCGGATTCACGCCCTTCTTGAGGAGCGGCAGCGTGAGCTTGACGGACAGGAAGGCGCCCAGGACGTTGACGCGCTGGACTTCGAGGAATTCGTCCGCTGGTACCTGGTCAACAGGATCGCCGAGCGTTCCCGCGATGCCGGCGCTGTTGACAGCATGGTCGATCCCGCCGAGTTCGGCCACGATCGTGTCAACGGCCTGCTGCAGCGAATCCTCGTCCGCGACATCGCCGACGGATCCGACGATCTTCGCTTCGGGGTGGGCCGTGCGGAGGGTTTTGAGGGCGGAGTCCAGCCGTTCCGCCGAGCGCCCGATGATGCCGACGCGGGCTTGCTCGCCGGCGAAGAGGTCCGCGGCGGCCAGGCCGATGCCCGAGGTGCCGCCGGTGATGAGGACGTTTCGACCCTTGAATCCCAGGTCCATTCGTGAGTTCCGATCTGTTCGGGAATGATGATGCGGATTGGGCGGCAACCTGAACTCAGGCCGCGCTGCCGTGGACCTGTCGTCCTTCGAAGTAGGTCGCCAGTACCTGCGTCTGGTGGATGGTGTTCGGTTCGATGTCGAACAGGTTGTGGTTGAGCACGATGAAGTCCGCTGACCGCCCCGGCTGGATGGTGCCGATCTTGTCGCCGAGCCCCATCGCCTTGGCCGGGTTGCGGGTGAAGACGGCGATGGCTTCGGGCAAGGAGAGTCGCTGGGTGGGGTTGAGCTCTCCGGGCACGGCCGGGTCCGGGTTCGCGCGTGTGACGAGTGTTTCGATGCCGAGCCACGGATTCGGCAGCGGCACGATGGGCCAGTCCGAGCCGGCGGCAAGCAGCGCGCCGCTGTCCAGGAGGTCCCGGCAGGGAAAACTGCGCTCGAACGTCGCACCAGGAACCTGGTTGGCGCAGCTGTCCTGGATCACGCTCGGGAACCAGATGTAGGGGGAGGCGTCCGCGACGGCTCCGAGCGGGGCGAACCGTGGGATGTCCTCCGGGTCGACGTACACGACGTGTGCGATGTGGAAGATCGGGCCGTCGCCGCGGGTCTTGCGGACCGTTTCGATCGCGTCGAGTGCGAGCCGCACCGAGCCGTCTCCGCCGCAATGGAGCTTCGCGCCGAGGCCGAGCTCACAGCACCGCTCAAGCTCCTTCACGACGTCGTCGAGCGACCAATAGGGCTCGCCCTTGAAGTCGGGGTCCTCGTGGCCTCCGTGACAGATGTAGGGAGACAGCATCGCCGACGTGCGGGTCATGGGCACGCCGTCGAGGAACAGCTTGATGAAGTCGGGCCGGACGTGGGTGCGGCGGTGGTTCCCGGCGACGGCATAGAGCTCTTCACCGATGGCGCCTTCTTCGAAGAACGGGCGGGATGGAAGGGATCCGACGACCCAGGCGGTCAGCTCACGCCTGTCGTCGAGGTCGGCCAGCGCGCGCAGGTTGGGTTCGAGGATCCCGGCGTCCTGAGCGGCGGTGATGCCGTAGGAGTTCACCATCCGCAGGGCGGTCTGGAATGCGACCCGTAGCCGTTCCTCCGGATTCTCGATGGAGGCTGCCATGGCGTCTTCGGCCACTTTGGACGCCAGCTCCTGCAGGACGCCGGTGAGCTCGCCATTTGCGTCGAGGACGTATTTGCCGCCCTCCGGGTCCGGGGTGTCTTTCTCAACGCCGATGATCTCGAGCGCGCGGGAATTGATCCAGCGATTGTGCCAGGACTCGTCCCGCAGGAGCACCGGGTGGCCCGCACCCGCCTCGTCAAGAGCCTGGAGGAAGCCACCCTTGGCGGCGGTCTCCAGGATGGGGCTGCCGATCGCGCCTCCGACGACCCATTCTCCGGGCGCCGAGGAGACAGCTCGCTCGCGAACCTTGGCCAGGATTTCGTCGAGCGTGTCCGTGGGCAGCAAGCTCAGTTCCCAGGCGGCCTGCATGCCGCCGGAGCCGAGGTGGGTGTGGACGTCGCACAGTCCGGGCATGACCATGCGCCCATCGACGTCGACAACTTCGGTTTCGGAGGTGGACAGGGCGCCGATGTCGGCGGCATTCCCGACGGCGATGATTTCACCGTCGGCCACAGCGAACGCCTCGGCCCATTCCCGGTTCAGGTCGCAGGTGTAGACGACGGCATTGGTGACGATCAGATCCGCGTGCTGGCGCATGGTGGTGCCTCCGGAGGGGAAAGGGCCGAACAGGAGCGGGGTGGCACGGTGAGAGCGACGAACTCCGCCGCGAGGTCTACGACCAATGGCCGCACGTGCTGGAGTACGAAATCGGAGGTCTCGTCGCCGAGCCGGTCGGCGGCCCAGGCCAGGTAGGTCAGGCCCCGCGCGAGCAGCAGGGGGCGCCAGAGCCCGAGGTCTTCCTGGGTGAGTGGGCGGACGCTTTGGTATCCGGCCAGCAGGGCCGAGACGATGTCGTCGAACCGGGGGTGTGGGCGGTAGAAGAACGCCGCGGTCGCCAGGTCGAACAGGTAGTAGCCGTCCCCGCTGTCGTCGAAGTCGATGACGGTCATGTGCCCGTTGTGGACGAGCACGTTCTCCGGGGTGAAGTCGGCGTGGATCGGCCCGTACCGGTCAGGCGCTTTGCCATACGTGGTCAGCTCGGCTTCGAGTAGTGACATCGCTTGGTCGACGGCGTCGTGACCCCGTGCGCCGTCGTGGAACGCGCGGCGGGGATCGCCCCACACGGGCGCGTCACCGACCAGGCCACCCGCGTCCCACGCAGCTCGTACTGACGGCTTTCCGCGCTTGAGCGAGGCCACCTTGGTGTGCAGATCGGCAACGAGAGCGCCGAGCGCATGGAAGGTGGCTGGGTCGATCGGAACCTCACCGCTGAAGGCTTCCCCGACGTCGCCGAGGGGTACCGCGCCAGACACCCATTCCAGCATGTCCACCTGGTGAACGTGCCCGTCGTCGTCGGCGACCCGACAGAAGGTCGCGCCCGCGGCCGTGAGGCAAACCTGCGGAACAGCTACGCCGGCCTTACCCAGCTCGGCCAGAAGCTCGAGCTCCTCCACGATCTCGGCATCCGTGCGGTACCCGCTGCGGTGCAGCCGCAAGGCGTAGGCGCGGCCCGGCTGGTCGACCCGGAACACGTAGTTCTCGCGGTACTTCACGAAGGTCAGCACCGCGCCCTTGTCGGCGTCGTAGTGGGGCAGCGCGCGGGCCGCGACCCGCTTCGCGGCGTCGAGATCGGCGATCATGTGTCCGGTTTGGTCCTTTCTTCATCATGGATCAAGGAGGCGTGAGCCCGTGGCAAGCCCGCGCCTACGCGTCCGGGCCCGCCGTCGCGCTGGGCGCCTTGAGCGAGCCGTCGTCGTGGACGATGCGCCCGCCGACATGGGTGCGCATGACCTGCGTCGACGGCAGCGCGTCGAGGTCGCAGGTGATGGGGTTGCGGTCGAGGATCGCCAGGTCGGCGTGGTTTCCCGGAGCCAGGGATCCGATGCCGTCCCAGCCGAGGACCTTGGCGCCGTTGGCTGTCCACATCTGGAAGGCCTCGGCGCGGGAGACGACTTGCCCCGGCCCGGCGTTGGATCGACCGCTGGGGAACATCTCGTGGGTGACGGCGAGCTTCATCTGTTCGAAGGGGTTGGTGGGGCCCCAGTCCATGCCCGCGGCGACCGTCAGGCCGCCGTCGATGAGGTGGCGGAGCGGATTCAGCAGGGGGAGCACTTCGGGGCCGATCCGCTCGGCATACATGTCGCCCTTGCCGAAGGTGAAGCTCATGCTGGCGGTCATGTCGAAGCCGAGCTCGGCGTAGCGCTGGGCCTGATCTTCGCGGATCAGGATGCCGTGCTGGAGAAGCCAGCCCGTGCGGTCGAGGTTGTGCTTGCGCATGACCTCGGCCGTCAAGGCGATGTGCTCGTCGTGCTCGTCCGGGCTCCCGGCGCACACGTTCAGCCGCAGCCCGCGCTCGGCGCAGAACTCATACGCGGCGCGAAGATTCTCTTCGCTCATCCAGCGGTTCCCGGTGGTCCGCTCGCCCCAGGCATCGCGGTATCCCGCCTTCCACGGCATCATGCCCGAGTTGCACGGCCCGTGGACACAGGCCGTGATCCCGTCGATGCGGAACCAGTCGTCGTCGAGGGTGCGCATGGCGAGCACGGTCTCGAGGGTCGCCCGCAGCTCGTCGGGCGATTTCTTCCGGTCCGAGGGCAACGTGCCCGGCTCGAGTTCCGGCGCCACCTGGACCCGAAGGTTGAGCACGTCCATAGCGCGCATGCCGCGGTAGGCCTCGACATGGGAGAGGTCCATCCCGTGGCCCTCGTAGATCGTGGTGATGCCGAACGCGTTGTAGCCGGCCATCGCCCGCGTGAAGGCCGGGGGCACCAGGTCGGGCTGGAACAGCGGCGGCATCCGCTCCTGCAGTTGCAAGAAAAACGGGTCGAAGTTGTAGTAGTTGGTGACGGCGCCACGCAGGATGCCGGTGGGGGCGCCCTGGTCGTCCTTCTCGATCCATACGTGGGACACCTGGTCCGGTGTGGACGGGTCGATCCCGACGGCGGCGAGTGCCGCGGAGTTCAAGGCGCAGATGTTCGGCAGCACCGGCGCCCAGGCTTGGATCATGACGGGATGGTCGCTCGTGGCGCGGTCGAGGACGTGGCGGTCGGGCAGGGCGCCTTCAGCGAGGTCACGGTAGGACCTGCGGTTGAAGTAGTGCGGTTCCCCGACAGGGGTGGTCCTGATCCACTCGCCCTTCGGGGTCTGCGCCGCCTTCCGGCGGATCGCTTCGACGATCTCGTCGTGGTTGCGCGCCTGGGAGAGGTCGACCAGGGGTGCCTTGAAAGTAGTGAAGTGCAACAGGTGCGGGTGGGTGTCGACGAGGCCGGGAATGACCGTGGCGCCGTCCAGGCTCAGGCGCTCGGTTTGTGGATCCGCGGCGCGCAGCACCTCCTCGCTGGAGCCCACGGCAGCCACGCGGCCGTCCCGGACCAGGATCGCCTCGGCGGTCTCACCCGCGTCCAGCAGTACCTCGCCGTGGGTGTAGACGATGTCGGCCTGTCCATTGTTCGATCCGTTGCCCATGGGCTGCCCTTCCTCGCGGATTCGATGTCAGCTGGCAAATGAGTACGACTCGTTGGTTCGTTCCTTGCCTGTCAGCCGCGCCCACACTGCGGAGCCGGCCATACCGGTCAGACAACGTCGTGGTGATGGAACCGAAGTCCTGCGACCTCTCGGCCTCTTTGACGGTCGTGAGCGGGTCTGTCCGCGGAAGTGTGGCGCAAACGATGTTTACAGGCGTACCGTTCAACGTCAAGGCATAGCGTACGCGAACTTTCCGGTCCGTTCAGAAATACGTCCGGAGCCGTCGGGCCTTCGGTGCGTCGGCGCCCTGCTCGACGTGACCGAGGACTGGAGATGTGTCGACGCTGGCTGTACTAGTAGTTAGATATGTGTACGGTTAGTTCAGACTCTAGCTCGGCTGACAGGAGACGTCATGACCACCGGGAGTACGTGGGCAGCGCGGGCGCTGATGGCCCGTCGGAAGGCGGTGGTGGGGCGGCACTCGCCCATGTTCTACGACGAACCGCTCCACGTGGTGTCCGGACAGGGAGTCTGGCTACGCGGCACGGATGGGATCGACTACCTCGACGCCTACAACAACGTTCCCCATGTCGGGCACTGCAACCCGGCCGTCGTCCGGGCGATCGCCGACCAGGCCGCGCTGCTCAACGTGCACACGCGCTACCTGCACGAGCCCGTAGTGGAGTACGCCGAGGCGCTTCTGGCGACCTTCGACCCCCACTTGGACAAGGTGCTGTTCACCAACAGCGGATCGGAGTCCAACGAACTGGCACTCCGGATCGCGCGCCAGCACACGGGCAACACGGGCATCGTGGTCACGGACTTCAGCTACCACGGCAACACCACGAGCCTGGCCGAACTCACCACCGGCCTTCGCGTCAAGGAGCGGCTCGGCCCTCACGTCCGTGCGCTGCGCACCCCGGACCTCGACGCGGACGAGCGGCCCGCGAAGGACGTACTTGACGAAGCTTTGGATCAGGTCGCTGCCGCGTTGGCGTCGCTGAAGGCAGCCGGACATGGCGTTTCGGCTTTCCTGTTCGACCCGCTGTTCTCAACAGAAGGACTCCTTCGTACGCCGCCGGGCTACGTCGAAGCCGTGGCGACCATGATCCGTGCGGCGGGCGGCCTGGTCATCGCGGACGAGGTGCAGTCCGGGCTAGGAAGGTCCGGCACGCGGTTCTGGGGCCACGAGCTGTACGACATCGCGCCCGACCTGGTGACCTTGGGGAAACCGCTGGGCAACGGTCATCCAGTGGGCGGCGTGGTCACCACGACCGAACTGCTGGAGGAGTTCGGCACGGACAACCTCTACTTCAACACCTTCGCAGGCAATCCGGTCTCGGCCGCGGCGGGTCTGGCGGTTCTGCGGGAGATGGCCGACCGCGAGCTGCAGCGAAACGCATTGGACGTCGGTGCCCGTGCGCGCGAGCTCCTGGAGAAGCTGGTCGAGCACCGGCCCCACGTCAAAGCGGTGCGGGGGAAGGGACTCTTCTTCGGCCTGGAATTCGTCGATGACAACGGTCAGCCGGGAGCCGCGCAGGCGAAGTGGGTCGTCGAGAACATGCGCCGCCGTGGGGTCCTGATCAGCAGGATCGGCCCGCACGACAACGTTCTCAAGATCCGCCCACCGATGATCTTCGAACCGGAACATGTCGATCTGCTCGTCGATCGTCTCACCGCGAGCCTCGACGATCTGGAAACCACTGAAGCGCACGAGCACGCTGCATCGCCGGCGTCGGCCACCAGGAACGGAAGGAAAGCCAGAGTGAACTCTCCGCTTCGGACAGGGCTGTTCATCGACGGTAAATGGCGCTCGAATTCGAAGAAGTTCGACGTTCTGAGCCCGGCGGACGGGTCGCTCGCCGCCCGCGTCTCCGCCGGTGGGGAGTCCGACGTGGACGATGCGGTGCAGGCCGCCCGGCGTGCGCTCGCCGGCGAGTGGGCCGAAGTTCCGGGCGCCAGGCACGCTGCGCTGCTGAACCGCCTCGCGGACATGGTCGAACGGGACGCCGACACGCTGGCCCGTCTCGAAGCCCTGGACATCGGCAAACCGGTGGGCCAGCCCGCCGCGTTCGACGTGCCCAATACCATCGCGACGTTCCGGCATTTCGCCGGTTGGGCGGACAAGATCCAAGGCACGACAGTGCCGACCGCCGGTTACCAGGGTCGCCCGACACACTCCTACACGGTGCGTGAACCGATAGGCGTGATCGGCGCGATCATTCCCTGGAACACCCCGCTGATGATCGCCGCCTGGAAGCTGGGACCGGCGCTGGCGGCGGGAAACACCGTGGTAGTCAAACCCGCCGAAGACGCTCCGCTGTCGATCCTGCACCTCGCGGGACTCATCGAGGAGGCTGGATTCCCGCCCGGTGTCGTTAATGTCGTCCCTGGCTTTGGCGACGTGGCGGGAGCTGCCTTGGTGCGCCACCCAGGCGTTGACAAGATCAGTTTCACCGGCTCGCCGGAGGTCGGCCGGGAGATCCAGAAGGCCGCTGCCGACACCTTCAAACGGGTGACCCTGGAACTGGGCGGCAAGAGCCCACAGATCGTCCTGGAGGACGCCGATGTCGAGGCGGCGGTTCAAGGGATCGCCATGGGCCTGTTCTTCAACCAGGGCGAAGTGTGCGCAGCGGGAACGCGGATCCTGGTTCACCGGTCGCGCTACGAGCATGTCGTGTCGCTGCTGGCGGACGTGGCGAAGGCTCAGGTGGTGGGTGACCCGTTCGACCCGGACACCACGATGGGTGCGCTGATCAGCCGCGGACATCTGGATCGCGTCCTCAGCTATGTCGAGCGGGGTAAGGCCGAGGGTGCACGGCTCGTCGCGGGTGGCGGTCGCCCCTCGACGAAGGGATATTTCGTCGAGCCCACGATCTTCGCGGATGTCCGCAATGACTCCGCCATCGCCCGCGAGGAGATTTTCGGCCCGGTCGGCGCGGTGATGCCTTTCGATAATGTCGATGAGGCCGTTCGTATCGCCAACGAGACCGAGTACGGGCTCGCCGCCACCATCTGGACCCGCGATGTGAGTCTGGCGCACACGGTGGCGCGGCGGGTGCGCGCCGGGGTCGTCTGCGTCAACGGTTGGGGGGCCATCGACCCGGCCCTGCCCTGGGGCGGTATGAAGGACAGTGGCATTGGCCGGGAGCCGGGTTGGAGCGGCATCCTGGCCAATACCGAGGAGAAGGTCGTCACCGTTGTGCTCTGACCGATTCCGCGTGCTCCGCCCCGGTACCGTCGGACATCACCGGCCGGCGATGAAGTCGACATCGAAGGAGTCCCGTCGTGGCTGCCAAAGCCAAATCGGATGAGCGCTCGGCGCGGCCGTCGCTACGGGAGCGGAACCGGCTGAGGACGCGCCGGGAGCTGCTTGACGCAGCGCTGGAGGTCTTCGCCGAATCCGGGTACGGTTCGGCCACCGTCGAGAATATCGCCGCCCGAGCCGGCGCGTCCAAGGTGACGTTGTACAGCTATTTTCCGCAGGGCCGCGAACAGTTGTTCCGGGAGCTGTATGAGGAGATCAACAACGAGTTGATCGAGAAGGTCAGTGAGATCTTCGCCGGCGAAGGCGATCTCACCGACCGCGTGGTGGCCATGACGGACGCACTGCTCGAGATTGGTCAACGGCCTCTGATCGGCCGCTTCTACTCCATCGACGACCCGGCATTGGACGTTGCGCTGACGCCCGTGCGAGGCCACGCCTCCCATGTCTGCGCTGAACTGATCGCCGCGGATCTCGCTGCCGCACGCAAGGCCGGTTCGGTCACGACGAAGGCCACACCGGAGGCGATCAGCGAACTGTTGGTGGGGGCGACGCGCTCGGGCCTGTCCAAGGTAGCCCGGCAGCGCGCCAAGCCTGCCGACATCCTCGAGGCCATGCGTGCCCTCGTCAGCGGACTATGAGCACGGCTGGTCCTGACTGAAAAATGAGGTAGCCGCCGATCGCTCGGTCCCCCGAGCGATCGGCGCTGATTCCGAACGCGCCAAGGATGGGCCGTTCCGAACCACTGTGGCGCACGGCTACCTCACCCTGTCGCTGCTCATTCCGCTGTGGACCCAGCTCCTGGTGTAAGCGACGACACAACGAAGGTCAACTACGGGCTCGACAAGGTGCTTTCCCGCGCCCGTGCCAGCCGGAGCGCCGATCCGGCTGGCCGGTTCGATCGCGAAGGTCGAGGAAGTGGCCGTCGGCGGTGTGCAGATCACCGCCGACGTCGGGGTCGACATCCGAGATGGCGCCAAGCCGGCGTGCGTAGCGCAGCCCGTGTTCCGGTTCCACCGCTGAGCACCGTACGACAAGGGAGTCCTCATGATCTACCGCAGTCCCGAGCCAACCATTGAAGTTCCCGACGTCTCGCTCGCGGATCATGTCCTGGCGCGAGCCCGGGAGTTCGGCGACAAGGTCGCCCTGGTCGACGCGACCTCGAGTGAACGGCTGACCTACCGCGAACTCGTGGAGGGTGTCGACGCCGCGTCCGGGGCGCTGGCTCGGCTCGGCGTGCGACCCGGGCAGGTCGTCGCCGTGATGAGTCACAATCAACCCCGTTATCCGCTCGCGGTATACGCGGCGCTCGCGATCGGCGCCGCCGTCACTCCGATCAATCCGGTGCTCACCACCGGCGAACTGATCAAGCAGCTCGTCGGCTCGCAGGCAAGCGTCCTGATCACGTCGGAGGAAACGGCGGGGAAAGCGGCCGAGGCCGCTGACGCAGCGGGCATTGAGCTCCGGTTCGTCCTCGGCGAGGCGGAGGGCTTCCGGCCGTTCAGCGAACTGACCGGCTCCGGCGCCTCCCGTCCCCGGGTGGCCCTCGATCCCGCCACCGCGATCGCGGCCCTGCCGTTCTCCAGTGGCACGACCGGCCTGTCGAAGGGGGTGATGCTGACCCACCGCAACCTGGTCGCCAACCTCGAGCAGATCGCCGCCGGGTGGCCGGTTACCCAGGACGAGGTCCTCGCGGCTGCGTTGCCGTTCTTTCACATCTACGGGTTTACGATCATCCTCAACTCCGCGCTCAAAGCCGGTGCGACGGTCGTGACGCTGGCCCGCTACAGCCTTCCGGCGTACCTGAGGATGGTGCAGGAACACCGCGTGACCCGGGCGTTCCTGGCACCTCCGATGGTGCTGGGTCTGGCCACGGACGATGAGGTCGGCGGCTACGACCTGTCCTCACTGCGGTTGGCCATCTGTGGGGCGGCGCCCTTGGACGTGGACGTGACCGAACGCGCTGAACGACGGTTGGGCTGCCTGATCCGTCAGGGGTACGGCATGACCGAGGCCAGTCCCGGCACGAACTCGGTGCCTGATGCCGAGTTCGCGACGACCCCGGCGGGGTCGGTTGGGCGCCTGATGCCTTCCACTGAGGCCCGTCTGGTCGACCCGGTCACCGGCGACGACTGCGATCCTGGGCAGCCCGGCGAGCTGTGGATCCGCGGCCCACAGGTGATGGCCGGTTATCTGGACAATCCCGCGGCGACCGCCGAGACACTCGTCGCGGACGGTTGGCTGCGGACGGGCGACATCGTCAAGGTGGACGAGTCCGGCAACTTCTGGGTCGTTGACCGCTTGAAGGAACTGATCAAGTACAAGGGCTACCAGGTCGCGCCCGCGGAGCTGGAGTCGTTGTTGCTCACGCACCCCGAGGTGCGAGACGCTGCTGTGGTCGGCATGCCACATGCGGAAGGCGGCGAAGCTCCGAAGGCCTTCGTGGTCTCCTCGGCACCCCTGGACCCGGACGACCTGATGAAGTGGGTCGCGGAACGGGTGGCGCCGTACAAGAAGGTGCGGGCGGTGGAGTTCGTGTCGGAGGTCCCGCGTTCGGCCGCGGGGAAGATCCTCCGCCGGCTCCTCAAGTAGCGACCATGAAGACACCACACCGAGAGTCGGTCTTGTCTCGGTCCGCTCGCATCCTGGAGGCGTTCAGCCAGGAGGAGCCGGCGCTGACCGTCTCCGAGATCGCGCGCCGCGCCGGACTGCATGTGGCGACCGCCTCGCGATTGGTGGCGGAGATGGTAGGACACGGCTTTCTCAGCCGGGACGTCGACCGTCGGGTGCGGATCGGTGTGCGGCTGTGGGAGTTGGTGACACGGGCCTCGCCCACTTTGTCGTTGCGTGACACGGCGATGCCGTTCATGGAAGGCGTGCACGACGTCGTGGGCCATCATGTACAGTTCGGTGTTCTCGACGGGGAGGATGTCCTGTTCCTGGAACGGCTCTCGGCCCCCAACGCGGTGATCAACTACACCCGCATCGCTGGGCGTCTGTCCCTGCACGCATCCTCCAGCGGACTGGTGCTGCTGGCCTACGGCCCCACATCCCTGAAGGAAGCTGTCCTTTCGGGCCCGTTGATCGCCTACACGTCGGCCACTCCGGCCGTGCCCGCCCGGTTGCGTGCGCTCCTGGCCGAGGTCCGGCAGCAGGGATACGCCTATTGCCCCGGATACGTCCATCAAGAGGCTCTCGGAATCGCCGCTCCGGTACGCGGAGCCGAGGGTGCGGTGGTCGCGGCGCTGTCGGTCATCGTGCCCAACGAGTCGAGCGCCCATGCCGTCGTTCCCGTGGTCCGGACGGCTGCTCGGGGTATCTCCCGTGCCCTGAGCGCGCCCCCCACGGGGGAAAGCCGTCCTGACGGCAATGAGTCAGCCACATGACAATCGCAAGAAAGATGTCTCTCACTGAGTGAGAATTCCGTCGCGGTGCGATGGCGGCCACCCTCATTCTTCCTGCATGCCAGTGGTCGTGCAGAGCCTGCTTCCGACAGCCTCACAGCCCTCTCCCTCCACCGTGACGCTGGAGGTCCGTTCCAAGCACGTCGTCGCCGACGGCGTCGTGTCCCTCACCCTGGCCCACCCGGACGGCGTGCGGCTGCCGGACTGGACACCAGGCGCTCACATTGATGTGGTCCTGCCGGACGGGGGTGCCCGGCAGTACTCGCTGTGCGGCGACCGCTGGGATCCCTACAGCTACCGCATCGCCGTGTTGCGGGTACCTGAGGGGCGCGGGGGATCGGCGTACGTGCATGATCAGCTGGCACTGGGGGCCCGGGTAGGCGTGGGCGGGCCGCGGAACCACTTCCCGCTGGTGCCGGCGGAGCGGTATCTCTTCATCGCGGGCGGCATCGGGATCACACCGCTGCTTTCGATGCTCCGTCAGGCACAAATGACGGGCGCCGATTGGCAGTTGCTCTACGGAGGCCGCAGCCGTGCTTCGATGGCATTCCGTGAGGAGCTCACGGACGGCCACGGCCGGCGCGTACAGGTCGCTCCTCAGGACGAATGCGGTCTGCTGGACCTGGCCGCCTGGCTGAGCGAGCCTGCGCCGGGCACCAAGGTGTACTGCTGTGGGCCGGCCCCTTTGCTCGCCGCCGTCGAGCGGGCGTGCGCCGGCTGGCCGCCGTACAGCCTGCGCACCGAACGCTTCACCGCGGCCGCGGCGGACCCCGCGCGCCGTGCGCCGTTCCAGGTGGAACTGCGGCGCAGCGGCCAAACGGTGACCGTGACCCGGGAGACCTCCGTCCTCCAGACGGTGCGACAGGCGGGAGTCGAGGTGCTGTCCTCCTGCGAGCAGGGATCCTGCGGGACCTGCCTCACGCCGGTGCTGGAGGGCACGCCAGATCATCGGGACTCGGTTCTGGCCGATCACGAACGCGCGGCCAACGACTGCATGCTGCCGTGTGTTTCCCGCTCCCGCTCAGCGCGCCTGGTCCTGGACCTCTGAGCTGTGCCCCTCCTCATCCTTCATCCATCCGAGCCGATGTCGCTGGAGCCGTGATGTCCCGAGTACAGGCCACCACTGTCCTGCCGCCCGTCCATGACGCCGACCCGTTCGCGGCCGAACATCTTGAGCACCCCGAGCCACTGCACCAACAGCTTCGCGAAGCCGGCCCTGTCGTCCGTCTTTCCCGTTACGACGTGCATGCCTTGGCCCGCTACCAGGAGGTGCACGCCTCCCTGGTCGACTGGCAGACCTTCCAGTCGGGCGCCGGGGTGGGCCTGGCCAACTTCCGCCACGAAAAGCCATGGCGCGCGCCGAGCCTGCTGCTGGAGGCCGACCCCCCGCATCACGACGCCCCACGACGAGTGCTGCGCGAGGCCCTCGCCCCACCCGCGCTGCGCCGCCTGCGGGATGTATGGCAAGAGGCAGCCGAGGACCTCCTGGACAACGTACTGGCCGAGCGAGGAGAGGATTTCGACGCCTTCGACGCCCTGGCCAAGGCCTTCCCGCTGCGGGTCTTCCCCGACGCGGTCGGCCTGGGACCTGATGGACGGGCGAACCTCCTGCCCTACGGCAACATGGCCTTCAACGCCTTCGGACCGGTCAACGACCTCGTCAAGTCCGACGCGCCCCGGGTGGCCGACTTGTCGGCCTGGGTGAACGCCCAGTGCGCCCGCGAGGCACTAAGTGAAGACGGCTTCGGGGCACGCATCTGGGCAGCCGCCGACCGCGGTGAACTCACCCAGCAGCAGGCACCGCTGGTGGTGCGCTCCCTGCTCACCGCCGGCGTCGACACCACCGTCCACGGCCTGGCCGCCGCCCTCTACGCTTTCGCCACCCACCCCGGCGAGTGGCAGCGGCTACGCGAACGACCGGAGCTGGCCCGGGTCGCGTTCGACGAGGCGGTGCGCTGGCAGTCGCCGGTGCAGACCTTCTTCCGCACCGCCACCACCGACGTCGAGATCGCCGGCGTCCGCATTCCAGAGGGCACGAAGATCCTCATGTTCCTCGGCTCCGCCAACTGTGACCCGGCCCGCTGGTCCGACCCCGACAGCTTCGACCTCACCCGCGACCCCTCCGGCCACGTCGGCTTCGGCATGGGCATCCACCAGTGCGTCGGCCAGCACGTCGCCCGTCTGGAAGCCGAGGCGCTGCTGACCGCCCTCGCCCGCCGCGTCGAACGCATCGAACTCACCGGCGAACCGCGCCGCCATCTCAACAACACCCTGCGCTCCTGGGCCTCGATACCCGTTCGCGTGCGCACGGCGCGGTGACTGCGCCGCTCAGTCCTGCCGCTTCCCAGCTATACAGAGAGGATTCGCATGTCCCAGCAAGTACGCGGCGTCGTCGCCCGTGCCAAGGCTGAACCGGTACGCGTCGAGACGATCGTCGTGCCTGCTCCGGGCGCTCTGCGCGCCGGTCGGCCGATGTTGCCGTTCGCGCGCCGGGCGCCGGTCTTCGGATCCCTGGCCCGTGAGTCGGCAGCACTGCTCGGAGGCGTCGAAGTCGCCTGCTGGGCAGGGCACCAGAAGCAGGAGTACGCACACGTGCATCGCACCCCTACCAGGACGAGCCGCACCGCCACAGCCTGATCAAGCAGCACCTGCGAAGGGAGCGCCCTTCGCGGACCGGCGGCAGGACAGCCACGCACTCACCGACGAGCGTGACCTGCCGTCAGACACCACGTCTCAAGACGTCTCGGAGGCCGCAGAGGTCTCATCGGCATGCCGGCTGCTCCCGGAGTCGCCCTCCGACGGTGTGGCCGGCGCCCCGTTCGTCCGACGACCGGAGAGGATGAGCGCCAGGATGGCTGCGATGATTGCGGGCAATGCGACCGCGGCGATGAAACCGCGGGGCGAAATTCCGCCGGCGAGCACGGCACCGCCGAGCAGCGGGCCCAGGATGGAGCCGATGCGCCCGACGGCGGCCGCCCAGCCGACGCCGGTGGTGCGCAGCTTCATGGGGTATCTGCTGAGTGCGAGCCCGGTCTGACCCGTCACCCCGGCGATGAGGCCGACTCCGGCCAGGCCGGCCAGGCCTAGCAGAAGTCCGCCGGCGAGGGGAAGGAGTCCGGCGATGGCTAGGGTGATCACTGCCACCACCGAGGTTACGAACAGCACGGGTGGGGTATCGAAGCGAGGCGCCAGCAGCACGACGACCAGGCCGCCGACGATCCCGCCCAGCCCGATGAGTGCGCTGCCCGCGGGCGCCTCGGTCGGCGCGAAGCCCAGCTCGACCAGCACGGTGGGGAACCAGGCCGTCAGAGCGTAGGTGGACAGGAAGATGAGGAACGCGAATCCCCACACCAAGATCGTGCCGGCGCGCAACGGTGCAGCGAACAGGGCTCGTACGGACGGCTCTTCGCGCTCGCCGGCCGGGTCAGTGCTCGCGGCCGGCGTGTTCTTCGCACGATGGTCCGCTGGAAGAACCGCGAGCAGGACGGGGGTCAGCGCCAGGGCGACGAGACCGGGAATCCAGAACAGACCGTGCCATCCGAGGTTCTTCAACAGACCTCCGCCTGTGGCGCCGGCGAGAGATGAACCCACACCCACAGCGAGGGCCAGTGCGACACCGGCGGAGCTGCGTCGCCGCTCGGAGACACATCCAGCGGCAATCGAGACGGCCGCAGGCAGGACCATTCCGAATCCCAGCCCGGTGACGAAGCGCAGCGCGGTGAGACCGGGGGTGGAATCGGCGGCCACGGTCGCGATGGAGCCGACGGAGAACAGAGCCACGGACCCGGCCACCACCAGGCGCGAGCCCCACCGGCGCACCAGGCGTCCGGCGGCGACGTAGCCGATGACCGCTCCGGCGTTGGCCGCGGTCAGGGCTAGGGCGAGATCGGTCGGGGCGACGGACCATTCCTTGGCGATGGTCGGTACGACCAGGCTCAGTGCGATGGAGTCATGGCCGTCGGCGACCAACGCGAGGAACAGAACGAGGAGCACCAGGGCTCGGCGTCGAGGCGGGGGGGGAGCGGGGAACACGCTAGCGGACACAGTTGCCCTGCCTTTCGGGGAAGCGAGCGGTGTGCGGGGAAGGGGATCGTCGTGCAGATGTTGGCTCTGGGACAGCACGCCGAGTGGGCCTGGCTGCGATGCGTCCTCTGGGACGGGCCTTCTTGGCCCAAGGGCGGCTGACCACCTGGTTGCGCAGAACATGTGGCGCGCCGACTGCGGTCAGGTTCTCCACGGCATGGATTGCCGTGGCCGTCAGGTGCTGTTTCCGGTTCGAAGATCCGCCGTCGAGGGTGCGGATCCCGTTAAAGCGATGGGGGAGCGTGTGAACCCGACAGGGAGGAATGGCCCGGGTGCCCGCGGGCCACGAAACCTAGGTCCGAGGACCCTGTCGGAGAGTGGACAAAGGTGCGCCGAAGATGAAGGGCTCATCGTCACTCCGGAGGATCTGTGTCGTCCGGGGTCGGCAAACCCGGCTCGGGGTGCGGATCGGGGCATGAAGGCGTTCGTCTCGGAGGACCCAGCCTTGGGTGCCGCCTGCTTAGGCGGGAAGGCTGCGATGGACGGCTACGCTCTCGCCGCAGGTGCAGGTCTGCTGGAGGAGCCTTCAGGCGGCGTTCGCTGGTGGCTTTGCCCAGTCCCAGCGCTGCCTCGGTGGGCGTTTCGGGGCAAGCCTGCCAGGAGAGCCATTCCCCCCGACCAGATCCGAAGACGCGTCAGACGCCGTGGGTCGGCACGGCGGCGTGCGCCGGCCGTCTAGGCTTCGCCGGTCGCGGCCACGGCCGGCGAGGCCAGGGCGCCGAGCCAGCCGGACACCACCACAGCCATTTCGCGGGGGCGCTCGATGTGCAGGTAGTGCGACGAGCCTTCCCACTCGATCGTGCGCGAAGCGGGATGCGTGAACAGGGCGCTCTCCCACTGTGCGCGGCCCGGTATCGCATGGAACGACAGTACGGGGCAGGCGCGGCGGCGCAGGTACTCGTCCGCCTCGGGCGACGAGACGGACAACCCTTCCGGTCCGCGTGCCTGACCATCGTAGGCACCCCAAAACGCTGCGGGGTCGATCGCTTCCAGACGCCGGGCGAGCCAGGTCGCCAGGAAGGGCGCCATGACGTCCGAGACGAGAAGAGCATCCGGGAACACGGCCTTCTTACCCTTCCACTGGGCGCGTACCGCCTCCCACCCATCGACCATCGGCGACGGCAAGGCGTATGCCGGGTCGACCTCGATGACCGCCTCGACCCGGTCGGGATGCTCGACGGCGAGACACGCGGCGACCGTGCCGCCCAGCGAGTGGCCCATCGGCACGAAACGCCGGCAGCCGATGCTGTCGGCGATCGCCAGGGCGTCCTGGGCGAGGTCGGCGAGCGCATAACCCCCGGATGCGCTGGACCGACCGTGGCCACGCATGTCCATGCTCACGATGCGGTATCTGTCGCGGAGCAGCGGCGTCAGCCAGTTCCAGTCGTTCGAGTCGGAGACCAGGCCGTGTATCAGCAGGAGGGTGACGGGCCCGGATCCCTCGTCGGTGAAGAAGATGCGAGCATCGGGGCGCTCCAGGTATGGCATGGTGAACTCCTCGTGTCGTGGTGTCGTAGGTCCCTGCGGTAGGCAAGTCGTCGTGAGGCTCTTGGCGCGGAGCTGAAGAGTGAAGAGAACCAGGACAGGTGCCGCGGCCGGGGCCAGCGGATCCGGAATCGCTCCCGAGGCGTTCGACCAGCACGGCAGCAAGGGCGACGTACATTCTCGCCGTTCGCCGTTCGCGGTCGGTCAGCCGGTGCGGTGGACGATCCGGCCGCCGACCGCCGTGAGTGTGGGGGCGAGGGTGAGCAGCTGGTCCGCGGGGCAGGTGAGGGGGTCTGCCGGGTAGGCCACGAGGTCGGCCGGTGCCCCCGGCACGAGGTTGCCGTTGAACGGACAGTCCAGGAACCGGGCGCCGGCGGTGGTGTACAGGCGGAGCGCTTCGGCGCGGGTGACGGCGTGCTCGGGGCCGAGTACTCCCGCGGGGGTAGAGCGGGTGGTCATGTCGTGCAGGCCCCGGAGGGGGTTGAGCGGTCCGATGGGGTGGTCGGTGCCCGCGCTGATCCAGGCCCCGGCATCGACCAGTTCCCGCAGGGGAAACAGCTCGGCGGTCCGCTGTGTGCCCCAGGCGGCGATCAGGGGGTGGGCGAGTGAGCTGAGCAGGGCCTGCTGGACGGTGATGTGGACGCCCAGCGCGGTGGCATCGGCGATCCGGTCGGGGGTGATCAGGCCGCCGTGTTCCACGACCAGCATGCCCGGTGGTACGGGCCCTACCCGGTCCATCACCTCGCGGACTGCGTCCAGGAGCACGCCGACCGCGCGGTCGCCGAAGGCGTGGGTGCCCACGGGCCAGCCGCGTTGCACACAGACGGTCAGGGCCTCGGCCAGCTCGGCTCGTTCCCAGAGCAGTTCGCCGTCGAAGCCGGGCCGGTCGGCGTACGGCTCGGACAGCGCGGCGGCTTCGACACCACCGTCGAGGATGAACTTCAGCCCCCACAGCCGCAGCCGTCCCTGTCCGGCCCCTGGCTTGATGCCCTGGGCCTCGAGGGCGTCGAGGTGGGCGGTGATCGATCCGGCGGCGGCGATGACGGACCGGGTCGAGAGGATCATGGCGTGGCTACGCACGGACAGCTGCCCGGCCGCCTCGGCCTGGAGGTAGGTGTGCCACTCCTGCGGTGTGACGGCGGGGTCGCGCACGGTTCCGACCCCGCAGGCCGCGAAGTCGGAGGACGCCTGGGCCAGGCCATGGGCGAGGATCTCGGCAGGCATCGGCGGCAGGACCTTCAGGGCCATGTCCAGGGCGGCGTCCTGCAGCCAGCCGGTCGGGCGGCCGGCCGCGTCGCGGGAGATGAAGCCGCCCAGAATATTCGGCGTGTCGGGACTGATGCCGGCCAGGCGCAGCCCGGCGGAGTTGAGTACCCCGTTGTGCCCGCCGCGCAGGGCCAGGACCGGGTGATCGGTAGTGGCCAGGTCCAGTTCACGGGCGGTCGGCATCCGGCGCTCGGCCAGCTGCAGTTCGTGCCAGTCGGCGCCGGTGACGATCCACTGCCCGGCGGGAGTCTGCGCGGCTCGCTCACGGACCAGGTCCACGAAGCCGTGAATGTCCCTCGCCCGGGACACGGGCGCACCCAGCACGTTACGCCCTGCCAGCATCAGATGATTGTGGGTGTCGACGAAGGCCGGCAACACCACGAGCCCGGGGTCATCGACCACCACGGTGTCACGCCCCGTCCACTCCCGCAGCAGTCCCTTCTCCTGCCCGGGACCGGCCACGGCCACGATCTGTCCGTCGCGCGCTGCCAGTGCCGTCGTGGGGGCTGCCGCCGCGTCGAGGGTGTGCACGCTGCCCGCGCGCACCACCAGATCCGCTGTCCCACCGTTCATCAGATAACTCCCGTCCATCCAGGCATCACGGGCCGACATCCCGGCCGTGCACAGCGTTGGTAATCTTGCGAAGAGCAGACTGCGGGCGCCTGCAGGATGCGGCCACTCGCAGGGAATGCGACAGCGGAACCACCGATAATGGCGATCAGGCGCCACGGTCTCGATGACACCGATGGACAGACCGCCCTCGCTCCAGGGCCCGTCCGAGGGGTCATGTGACGGGTCCTCCACCGGGCCGTGGGGCTTGGTCCCGGATCTTCGAGGCCCTTCATCACCAAGCCTCTTCCAGGAGGCGACGCAGGCTTTCGGTGCTGTCGGTACCAAGTCGGGCGATTGCTTCGGGGTAGAGCTGCTGGACACGGAGAGCGATCGCGGGGAGCTCGTTTCGGTCGATGCCGATCTCCCGCATCCTGGTCGGCAGGCCGACGCTCGTGACGAGGGAGGACAGCCGGACCGCGGCCTCGGCGGGTTCGTCGGTTGCCATCGCCGGCAGATCGAGTGGACCGCCGGTGTCGAGTGCGCGTGCCACCAGCTTCAGACGCTGGGGGGACGTTTGAGTCATGGCCCGGACGACTGCCGGCAGCGTGATCCCCGACGTCAGTGAGTGCGGGACCCCGTAGGTGCCGCCCAGCACGTGGCCGATGCGGTGGCTCAGCCCCAATGTGAGGCTGGCCGGGGCGAAGTAGCAGTACCAGGCCGCGAGCTGGCACGCCTGTCGTATTGTCGGCTCGCCCGGATCCATGGACTGTCGCAGGACTCCGGCGAGCTCTCGGATTCCCAACTGGGCCAGGTCGTCCAGCACCGGCCGGGGAGGGTTGCAGATCAGTCCTTCGACCGCGTGGTCCAGTGCCTTGGCGCCCGATCCTGCCCACAGGGGGCCGGGCGTGGCCGCGGTGAGCGCGCCGTCGAGGACGACCGCCACGGGCGTGACATCCTCACGGGTATGCGTACGCTTCGTCGCCGCCCCGTCGTGGAATTCGGTCACGCCATAGTGATCGGCGAATTCCGCACCGGACAGCGTGGTCGGCACCGCGAAGTGCGGCAGTTGCCGGCCGTCGTCGTCCGCCAGGCGGGCGGCGACGGCCTTGGTGGCGTCGATGACCGAGCCGCCGCCGAAGCTGACGAGCGCGTCGGCGCCCAGCTCACGCGCGGTGGCCGCAGCGCGTTCGACCGCGTCGCTGGGAACGTGTGCCGGCAGGTGTTCCACCCGGCCTGCGCAGCGGCCGCCGCAGTTGTCCTCTACTGTTCGGAGCAGGGAGCCTTGCTCCGACAGCGATCTCGTGGTCATGAGAAGGACCCGGGAGACGGAGTACGAGTCCAGTAGATCGCCCAGACGGCCGATCGAACCGAGACCCCATTCAACGCGGCGGGTCGGCAGGAAGTCCAAGGCGCCCGCCGTCGGTGTGCGGAGAGATGAGGCGCTGTCCACAGGATGCTCCGGTCGAGAAGCAGGGCCACACCTGGCACGGTGGCGCAGACGCGGGCCTGGAACGTATGAGGGTAGGGCGACTGGCTGAGCCGGTCCGCCCGGTCCGCCCGGTCCGCCCGGTCCGCCCGGTCGCCGGGCGGTGGCCCGGCATGGCGAGACCGAGATGAACTACTGCGCAGGCACTCCGGCACGCTGAGGCACTCTCCAAGGGCTTTCGGCGGGAAGTGCTTCGGCTGCCACCGCCGGACGATCTCGTGGCCGCGAGTAATAGGCCGACCCCGATCTGGGACTGTTCGCCGGTCCGGCCTGGAGCGTTCCCCGCGCCTGGGTCAGGTATGGATCTCGGCCGGTCTCGGCAGAAGCGCCACCGCGTTGTTCTGCTCCACGTCGACGAGATCGGACCCGTCGAAGAAGTCGCCGATCCCCGCGATCGTCTCAGCAGTCGTCGACTCCGGCATGAACGGGTGGTCGGTGCCGAACAGGATGCGGTCCGTGCCTCGTACAGGGAGGGCGGCAGCCCGAAGACCGGCTGGCCGGTGGGGACGGGCGCCGCCGGGTAACGCCGATGAGCGCGTCGTGCTATACCGCGCCGGGGCGGTGATGGACGCCACCGCGGTCCGAATGCCGTGGCGATCCATCAGGTCGAGATCGGCCTCCACGTCCCAGCGCGGGTATGCCACGCCGGGAATGGGATGACCTACGCCGGCCCGAGCCATGGCGCTGAGGTAGGCGTCGGGATGACATGGTGGTGGATGTCGATGCAGTGGGGCGTCATGCCATGGCTCCCTGTCAGGCATTCGATCAGCCCCCGGCGGGCGGATCGCTGCGGGGGTCAGTCGAGCGGCTGGGTGCGCGCGAGTTCGGCAAGCATCTCGTCCTGCTTCTCCTCGAGCCAGTTCGGCAGCTGCAGGCAGCTGCCCAGACTGTCCAGGGTCTCGTCCTTGAGGAAACCCTGCGGGTGGCTGCGGGTGGCCTCGAACATGGCTCCTGCGGGGGTGCGGAAGTACACCGAGTAGAAGTAGTTGCGATCCCGCGGCTCAGTCACGTCGATGAAGCCCATGGTCTCAAGACGATCCTTGAACTGGAGCTGGGCGTCGGCCTCACGCACATCGAAGGCGACGTGATCGATGGTGTTCCGCATGTAGCCCCATGTGCCCTGAGGAATGTCCGGCCGGTGATCGACTTCCACCACCTGCCCGGCGCTCCCGCGAGCCATCGTGTAAGCCTTGACGGCACCATCCGCGTCACGTGAGCGCAGCCCCATGCCCTCGTGCAGGAACATGTCGAGCTCATCCACCTCGCGGGTGCAGACAGTCACACTGTGCACTCCGCGGATCGCGGCTGCGGCCGGTACATCCGCGCCGGTCCAAGGCAGCCGGTCGTCGACGTCCACCTCCACCAGTTGGTGCTCGATCCCGTCCGGGTGGGCGAACCGGATCCGCTGGTCTCCCAACAGCTCGAACCTGGTTGCCGGCAGACCGTGCGAGTTGAGACGGTCCAACCAGAAATTCAGGCTCCCGCGGGGAACCGAGAGGGAGATGGAACTCACCTGGCCCGACCCCCGCCGACCTTCGGGCCGGTCCGGGCCGAAGGCGAACGAGGTCAGCAGCGTGCCGGGTTCGCCGTACTCGTTGCCGTAGTACAGGTGGTAGAAGGGGCGGTCACCGTCCAGCAGCACGGTGCGCTTCACGTTCCGCAGACCGAGCACGCCCGCGTGGAATCGCATGTCCTCGCGTGCACTCGTGACGATGGAAGTGATGTGGTGATAGCCGTGGAATGTCACTGTGAACCCTCCGAAACGAGAGCCTGACGGTCCTGCCGATGCCTCCGCCAGACCGGACTTCCGTATTCATATACTATACGGTCCAGTATAGCAAGGGGCCTTGGCGCTCTCCATCGTTTCGCGGGGGGCCCTCCCCCGGGGGCATGCCCCGCGCGGCGTTCACGATGCCCCAGCCTGCACCGATACGCAGGGCCGTGCGGGTTGCGGGTACTGGATACCTGCTGGGAGGCCCTACAGGAGCGGGCTCGGCAGCCGCCGACAGAGTTTCGCCGCCCCCTACTTCGTCCCGATTTACTCCGATGTTGTGCCACCCGAGCCAGGACCACCCAGGAGAGACGTCCGGTTCCGCACCCACTTTGCTATACTTGCAAGTATATTTTTTGTCCCCGTCACTGGTTCGATCACCCTCGATCCTCCGCAGTCCGGTCCCGACTCGCGGATGCCATAGTGAGCGCGCCAGTAGTCCGATGGGGCCTATGCAGGCCCACCACTATCAGCGAGGAATCTGATGTCCAGCCCGGTCGACAATGCCCTGAAGAGGCCCCTTCGACCCAAAGCACAGGCACTGAGGCTGCGGATCGTGGACGCGGCCCGGGCCGCGTTCCTCGCCGAGGGGTTCGACGTCAGCATGGACGTCGTCGCAGCAGCCGCAGGCACCACCAAGGCCACCGTTTACAAGTACTTCGGGAACAAGCAAACGCTGTTCATTGCCGTGATCACTGAAGAACTCGACCGTGCTCACGAGGAACCGCTCCGCCTGGTCGCCTCCCGGCTTGCCCATTCCACAAATGTCCGGGAGGACCTCGTCGACGCCTGCAAGGCGTGGGGGACGGGACTTGCCGCACCGGACACGATCGCCTTGAGGAACCTGGTCGCCGGTGAACTCAGGAGGTTCCCCGAACTCGGCGAGGCATGGAAGCAACACGGTCCCGAGCGGTTCCATCCGGTGATCGCCAAGACGCTGCGGCACCTGGTGGAGCTGGGTCGGCTCAGTATCAAGGACATCGACCTGGCCGTGCTCCAACTCGCCGGATTGGTGGTGTCTCCAGCGCTGGTGTACAGCGCCTTCGGAAAGCCCCTCGACAGCGAACTGACGGAACGGCTGATCGAATCGGGTGTGGACATGTTCCTCAACCAGTACCAGTACCGGATCAACGCATAGGCGTATGGCCAGGCGTTTTGTCCATAGAAAGCGAAAAAACTGAGCAGCGTGGCTACGGACAGCGAACTTGCCTACATGTCAGCCGTCGGCCTGGCCGCGCGTTTCGGCCGGGGCGAGCTTTCGCCCGTCGAGGTCCTGCGCGCCCTGTCCGAACGAGCCGACGAACATCAGGGTCTCAACGCCCTTGTGGCTGCCGACGCCAGGCGGAACCACCTTGAGGCGCAGGAGGCGGTGCGACGCTACCGCGAGGGCCGGGCGAGGCCGCTCGAAGGCATCCCCGTGATCGTCAAGGACCTCATCGACACCGAAGGACTGCGCACCTCCTACGGCTCAAGGATGTTCTCCGGGCACGTTCCGCCGCGCGACGCGGCTGTGGTGGAGCGTATCCGTGCGGCCGGCGGCATCGTTGTGGCCAAGAGCGCGACGCACGAGTTCGCATGGGGTATCACCACCGACGGCAGCGCGGTGGGGCCCACCCGCAATCCGTGGGATCCGACGGTGGTACCAGGAGGCTCGAGCGGGGGTTCCGCCGCGGCACTCGCCGCCGGCCTGGCACCTTTGGCCATCGGCACGGACACCGCGGGGTCCATACGGATTCCGGCCGCCTTCTGCGGCGTCATGGGCCTCAAGCCCACATTCGGTCTCATCGACACAACGGGCGTCTTCCCCTTGGCTCCCTCACTGGACCACGTCGGGCCGATGGCACGAACTGTCGAGGACCTGCGGCTGTTGCTCTCGGTCCTCGCACCGGACGGCGCGCAGGCTCCGGACCCGGCAGCCGACGCAGAGGTCGTCGTCGGGATCTGGTCCGAGCTCGAACAAGCCGAGTTGGCCCCCGACATCGCCCGTGTGTTCCACGAGACGGTCCGTGCGCTGGAGGATGCCGGAGTGCGGGTCGTACGCCTGTCAGCACCCGGACTGCCTCCTCTGTACCCGGCTCTGGGTACGACGGTCGCTGTCGAGGGGGCCGCCGGGCACCGCGGTGCGGGACTGTGGCCCGCACGGCGGTCCGAGTACGGCGGCCAGGTCCGCGCCAGGCTGGAGAAGGCATCCCGGGTCACCGTGGAGCAGTACGCCCGGACGCAGCAGGACCGAGCGCTGATCACGGCGATGACCGCTCGGGTACTGCACGATGTGGACATCGTGCTCTCCCCTGTGTCCGGGGTCTCACCCGCGCGCATCGGCCACGACGAGGTCCCCGGCGCGCCACAGGCACTGAGCTTCCGGGAACGGGTGATGGCCTTCACCGCACTGCAGAGTCTGACAGGGGTGCCGACCTGCGTGGTACGCGCCGGATTCGACTCCGAGGGTCTTCCCGTGGGAGTGCAACTCACCGCGTCATGGGGCCGGGAACACACCCTGCTCGCGACTGCTCAACGCCTGGTCGAGGCGACTTCCGAGCTGCAGCATTCCTGGCCCACTGCCTGACGTCCGCTCCCGCCTCGTCGCCCGTCCTCCGTTTCCGGCCCATGCCCACCGACAACCTCGCCGGGGGCTGCCCTCGGCGCACCCCCGGCTCGTCGCATGCTCATCGGCTGCCGCCGGGGCTCGTAGTCGTGATGGACGCCTGGGGCGCACATGCCCGCAGGCCAGGCCAGGCCACCGCCCAGCGCACCGCGGACGCATGATTGGGTCCTCTGCTCAGAGTGCGGCCTCGTAGGCGTAGATCCAGCCGTTGGCCATCAGGGGGTCGGAGTCGGCCAGCGCGATGTCGCGGGCCTGCTGTTCGGGGCCGTCCGGCAGGTGGTTGGCATGAGCGCGGCCATGACTGACCGCCTGCAGCCGGGTGGCGCGTTCGATCCGCGCCTCCTCGTAGCGTTGGAGGGCGCCTGCGATGTCGTCCGCACCGTCGGCGAGGGCCGCGGCGAGGACGGCGCCGTCCTCCATGGCCTGAGCGGCTCCCTGGCCGAAGAAGGGGAACATCGGGTGGGCCGCATCACCGAGGAGAGTGGTCCTCGGCGTACTCCACCGCCGCAGTGGCGCCCGGTCCAGCAGCGCCCACCTGCCGGGGGTTCCCCCTGACCTGATCAGGTCGGTCACACGCGGATCCCAGCCCGTGAACTCGGCCAGGAACTCCTCCACCGAGGCGGTCGTGCTCCAGGACTCCTCGGTGAAGTCCCCTGCCGGGGCGAAGGCCACGACGTTGACGGCCCTCCCCCCGTTGACGGGGTAGTGCACCAGGTGCCGGCCGGGGCCGAGCCACAGCGTGTGCGCCCGGCGGAGGGCGAAGGCAGGCGCCCGCTCGGCGGGCACGAGGGTGCGGAAGGCGCAGATGCCGGAGTACTCCGGCGTGGACGGCTCGGCGACCGTCGCGCGCACCACCGAATGCACCCCGTCGGCACCGATCACGACGTCGGCCTCGGCCTTGCTGCCGTCGGCGAAGTGCAGCAGCACACCATCCGGCTGTTCCTCCACCGCCGTACAGCGCGCGCCGAGACGTACCCATTCCTCGGGCACCGCGGCCTTCACCGTGTCAAGGAGATCCGCGCGATGGACGGTGTAGGTGCGCTCACCGTAGAGCCGCTCGCAGACTCCGTCGAGGCGCTCCACCGAGAGCACCCTCCCGTTCTCCCAGCGGCGGAACTCCCACGCCAGCTCCACCGGTACGGCGTCGCGCAGGAACCGGTCCATCACACCCAGCTGCCGCAGCAACCGGACGGCATTGGGTGACACCAGGATTCCCGCGCCGATCTCCTTGAGCGCGGGGGCCTGCTCGTAGACCGTCGCCATGACCCCGGCACGGCGCAGGAAAGCGGCGGCGGCGAGCCCACCGATACCGCCACCGACGACGGCGATCCGGGGCCGGCCTGGGGATTGACGCGGTGCCTCTGTGTGCATCTGCGGACTCCGTCCTTCTGAGCAACGCGTTCGCGGACGCGTCGTGAGGTTCTGTGATGGCTCCGATGCTCGTCATGTCCCTGAGCCAGGGAAACGGCTATGTTCATTGGACGAACATCGACGTGGAGCGCCATCGACTGGATCCGAGAGTGACGCCGCCCGGTCGCAGGTGACGCGGGGACCGAGGAGGACTGCATGGCCCGGACGAGCCAACCTGGTCGCAGCGTGAGTTCCCGCCTGCTCGAAGTACTCTTCGCCTTCCGCCCCGGCCGGTCCCGGCTGTCTCTTGCCGGCCTCACCCGTGCAACCGGGCTCCCACACGCCACCGTGCGCAGGCTGGCCCTGGAACTCGTCGAGGCCGGAGCGCTCGACCGGGCGCCGGACGGCAACTTCAGCATCGGCATCCGGATGTGGCAGCTGGGCACGCTCGCCCCGCTCAGCGTGCCCTTGCGCACCGCCGTCCTGCCCTTCATGGACGATCTGCACACCGCCCTGCGCCAGCACGTGCAGCTCGCCGTGCTCGAAGGCACGGAGGCCGTCCTCGTGGAACGCATCTCAGCCGCAGGCGCGGTCGATCTGATCTCCCGCGTCGGTGGTCGGCTGCCGCTGCACAGTTCCGGTGTCGGCAAGGTACTGCTCGCACATGCCGGCCCAGGCCTCCAGGACCAGGTGATCGCACAGGGCCTCACGGCACACACCCCACGCACCATCACCGATCCGGTCCGGCTGCGGCACGCTCTCGACGAGTGCCGTCGCACCGGTGTGGCGATGGTCCGTGAGGAAATGACGCTCGGCACGGACTCCGTGGCCACCCGCGTCATCGACGCCGACGGTCACGTGGTCGCGGCCCTGTCCGTGATCGTCAGCACGGGCTCCGTCGGCCTGCACACGGTGCGGCCCGCCGTCATCGCCGCCGGACTCGCGGGGTCCCGAAGACTCGGCTGGACCCCCGCGGTCGGCATCCAGCACACCAACGGTGCCCATGCATGAGGCCCGCGGCACATGATGCCGCGGGACATGCCGCTGGGCAGCGGAACGCGGGCGTCGTCTCCCGCTCCACCCGGCTTTGGCTGGGGGCACCACCCGCCGAGGGCCCGGGGTGGCCGGGTCGGCTGGTCTCGCCGAGGCCTACCGCGACCCTGGTCTGCTGCCCGCGCTGAAGATCCTCATGGCCCTGCTCGACATCCTGGACTGCACCATGGGCGACCTCATCGAGCCCATCGCGGTGGCCGGGGCCGTGAAGAAGCCGAAGAGGGCAGCCGTCGGCGGCACGGCCCCCGACACGGAAGGACTCGCCGGCCTGCGGCCAAAGCGGGCCCGGATCAAGGGTGTTGAACGGTCGTGATCACTTCCGGCTCTCTCGACCGCTCCGTCGCGGACCCGATCGGCCTGATCACGGACCACGTTGCCGACGTCGAGAAGGACCTCGCCGCCGAGGCCATCCAGGCCGTGGTCACGGCGGTCGCGGGCGGCCGTGCGAAGTCACGGAACCTGGCGAAGTTCCTAGTGACGCGGCCCGCCGTCCTGACCGATGGCCGGTCCCCGGCGCCACGGGCCGTCGGCGATCTCCTCATCGCCCTTCGCGAGGCCGGCGTCCCCGGCGCCCTCCTCTCCGAGCTGGGCCGCTGCTTCGGTACGGATCACCTGGTCTGGGGCTCCGACTTCCCCCACACCCACGACCGCGGCTACGCCCAACTCGTCGACTACGCCCGCGATGTGGCCCGGGTGTTCCCGGACGACGGCGCGGCGGACTACCTCGGCCGGACCGCCGCGCGGCTATGGTGTCCCTCCGACGTGATCCCGGCCGGCCGCTGACATGGGCACGAGGCCCGGTGGACCGGACGCGCCGCACCAGGGCGCGCGGCCCCCCGTACAGCCGCGCCGCGCCCAGATCGCCGTCGTCGGCTTCGGCAACGCCGGCCGACAGCACGCCGCCGCCATCGGTGTCCTGGTCGCCCTACGGCCGGCCGCCGTGGTGGAGACCGACCCGGAGGCCGCCCGACGGGCTGTCGAGGCGGGCCTGACCGTGCGCCCGCTGCCGGAGGTGCTGGCCGACCCGGCCGTCGCGGCGCTGGCCGTGTGCCTGCCGCCGGGGCACCGCCCACCGGTCCTCGCGGCGGCCATCGCGGCGGGCAAGCACCTGGTGGTGGAGAAGCTGCCGGCCCGGTCGCCCGCGGAACTACGGGAGATCCTCGACGCCGCCGCCGGCGCGGGGCTGTTCAGCACCGTGATGTTCCAGCACCGTTTCGCGCTGCCCGGGCAGCTGCGGGTCAAGGCACCGGAGCGGTTCGCGGACGGGATCGGCCACCTGCTCATCTCCCGCCCCCGCTCCGACAGCCACTACCGGGAGGGCTGGCGCGCCGAACCGGAGGCGGCCGTCGGCGGGGTGAGCGTCCACCTCGGCGCCCACTACATCGACCTGGCCTGCCAGTTGCTCGGCGAACCCGTCGAGGTGACCGCGCTGTCCAGGACCGAAGCCGTCGCGGGCATCGACACCGAACTGCTCGGCCATGTCACGTTCCGCTCGGGCGCCCGGCTCACCGTCACCGTGACCTGCCGGGCCGCCGCCCGCTTCGAACAGCTCACCGTGCTCGGTCGCCGGGACTGGGTGGAGGTGCGGGCCGGCGCCACCGTCGGCGAACTCGACGGCAGGCCACTCGCCTCGGCCGCCCGCCCGGCGGGCGAGCTGCGCCAGGACGTCTACCGCGAACTCACGGAGGCGCTTCGCGGCGGTCCTGCTCCCGACCTGTCCGCTCTGGCCCGCAGCACCGGTGTCGTCGCGATCCTCGACGGCCTGCTCGGCACCCCCGTGGGCACCACCGCCCCCGTGGCCGCCCCGTGCTGAGGCCGAGTCACCCCGAACGAGCCCGGGGGGAACCAGGAGGAGAGCAGAGCCGCATGACCGCACCCCGCTCCGTACCCGCCCCGCCGCTCGGCTACTCCTCCGGCACACTGCCGCAGGCCGGTCCCGAGGAGCTCGCCCGGGCCGTGCTGCACGCCGGTGGCACAGGCGTCGACCTGCGCATCGGCAAGGGGCACGGCTGGGAACGGGACGGCGCGGGAGCCGGCATCGACCGGATACGGCGCACCGGCGCCGAGGTCTTCTTCGTCGGCGTCGGCTGGCGCCTGGGCGACCCCGCGCACTGGCCCGTCGCCACCGAACCGGTGCCGGAGCCGTACCCCGTCAAGGTGTTCTGCGCGGAACGCCCGGACCCCGCCGTGGTGACCGACCAGCTCGCCGCCGCCGCCGAGGCCGGCGTCGAACCCTGGGTCGAGACCCACGCCGGCGGCCCCGACACGGCCGGACTGATCGACCTCGCCGAACGCGCCGGCGTCGGCGTCCTGGTCGACCTGCTCGGGCTGGCCGAGATCGGCGGCGCCGACCGGGCCCAACTGCGCGCACTGGCCCCGTTCGTACGCGCCGCGCAGGTCAAGGGCGTCCACCGCACCGCGCAGGGCACCCGGCACCGCCCGCTCTCCCCGCACGACCTAGCCGACCTGTCGTACCTCCTGGAGCTCGGCCGGCTGAGAGCGGTGACCGTCGAATCACGCGCCGGCACACCCGACGCCGATCTGGCCGTGCTCGCCACGGCACTGGCCTCACCCGCCCCCTGAGGGGCGGCCGGCACCCCGACCGGCAGCACGGACCTGCGCGCCGTCCGGGCCGGGACACCCACGATGCCGTCTCCTCCGTCTCCATCCCGCCGCATCCGCCAAGCCAGGAGCAGCAATCCATGAAACTCGCCGTCATCGGTGACGAGCTCTCGCAGGACCCCGAACTGGTCGCCGACACCGCAGCCCAGCTCGGATTCGCCGGGGTCGAAGTGCGGTCGTACGACGAAACACCCCCGCACGAGCTGACGGACAACCAGATCTCCCGCATGCGCGGCCTCCTGGACGAGCGCGGACTGGCCGTCGCCGGCTTCGCACCGCCCGTCTTCAAGGGGCCGGTGTCCACCACCGACGAGCAGCTCGCCGAGGCCCGCGAGGTGCTCGTGGAGTCCTGCCGGCGTGCGGTGCGCCTCGGCACGCCCCACGCGCGAATCTTCAGCTTCTTCGCCGAAACCGATCACGCCCCCGAACCGCTGCGCGCGGCACGGGTCGTCGCCGCCCTGCTGGAGGGCGTGGTCCCCGGGGTGCCGCTGATCCTGGAGACCGAGTCGCGCAGCAACACCCCTCACATGCGGGACGTCCTCGATTTCCTCGACGCACTGGGCCGCGACGACGTCGGCGTGCTCTGGGACCCCGCCAACGCCGTACGCGGCGGCTGGGGACAGGTGCGCTACCCCTCCGACTACCTGATGGGCCGCCATCTCATCCAACACGTACACGTCAAGGACCCGGACGGTACCAACGGGTACGTCAGGCTGGGCGACGGGGACCTGGACTGGCCGACGATGCTCACCCGGCTGGCCGAGGACGGCTACACCGGCTACCTGAGCCTGGAGACCCACTGGCGTCACGGGCGGGTCCTGTCGCCCGCCAACCGCGACCGGCCCTGGGGCGAGGACTTCTCCCGGGACGGCTTCGCGGCCAGCGTCGAGTGCATGCAACGGCTACGCGACTGGTGCGACAGGCTTCCCGCGCTCGTGCGGGAGACCTCGTGACTGCCTCGCCCGCACCGGTCGTACTGCTCGGCGCGCAGCGCTCGGGCACCACCGCGCTCGCCGACGTGCTCGACCAGGCCTTCGCCGCCGCCGGCGGCGTCTTCACCGTCAACGGCAAGCTGCCCTACCTCCTGCACCGCTGGTGCACCCAGGCGGACGTGCAGGGTCGGCATCTGCGCACGGATGAGATCCTGCACGCCCTGCACCGCAGGCCGCCCTACGGCCGGCACAGCGAACAGTGGCTGGGGACCGTCGAGAAGGTCCTGCGCGCCGCCGCCGCCGAGGTGGCCGCGGGACGCGTCACCGACGCGTCCGCGCTGCGCGGACGGCTGGTGCGACAGGCGTACGCGGGGACCACCCGCTACGGCGACAAGTACAACGAGTACCTGCTGGAACTCGACCAGCTCGCCGACACCCTGCCAGAAGCCCACTGGGTGCTGCTCATCCGCCACCCGGCCGCCGTCGCCCGCTCCATGCTGCGCTGGACCGGCGACCGCCCCTGGCGGCCCGGCACCCGGCGGGACGCCCTGGAGAAGTGGGCCGCCTGGCACCGGCCGTGGCTCGCGCATCCCACCACGCGCGATCCCGCCCGGCGCACCGTCCTGGAGTACACCCGGGTGTGCGCCGGCGAGGACCTGCACCGGCTGTCCGAGGCGATCGGCCTGGACCTGCTCCCGCACGCCGGGCAGCTCGCCGAACGCACCGGCGCACTGGACGACGAACCGCTGCCCGCACACATCGACCGGCTGTGGCGGACGCTGCTGGACCTGCGCACCCCCCAACCCATGCCGCAGGGGAGGACTCGATGAGCAGAAGTCCGGCTCTGCGCCGTACCGCCCTGCGCCGCCTGGGCGTGCCCGAGGCACCCGCGGCAGGGCGCTGGGCCCTGGTCGCGGTCGTCGACGCCATCGGTACGGGCATGTTCCTGCCGATCTCCGTTCTCTACTTCACCGTCGTGGTCGGCCTGAGCGCCGGCGCCGTCGGCGCGGGCCTCGGCATCGCCGGTCTCGTCGGAAGCGTCGCCACCCCGCTGTCCGGCACACTCATCGACCGGTTCGGCGCCCGCAAGGTGGTGGTCTGCTGCTGGGCGGCCGGTGCCGTGGCCTACGTCGGCTATCTCGGTGTGCGCGACTGGGGCGGTCTCGTCGCCGTGGCGAGCGTCGCGCACGTGGCCGACCGTATGGTCAATCCGGCCCGCAAGGTGTTCCTCACCAGCATCGCCGACGCCGAGGATCGGGTGTCCCTGATGGCCTTCCAACGGGCCGTCCTCAACGTCGGCTTCGGGCTCGGCGGCCTGATCACCGCGGCAGTCCTGGCCATCGGTTCGGACACCGGCTACCACGCGGTGCTCGTCGCCAACGCCGTCTCCTACGCCGGGGCCATCGCCCTCGTGCTCACCGTCCCCGTCATCCGCCCGCTCCGGCCGGACCGGCCCCCGGAGGAGGGCCGCCCCCGGGCCGGCTACCGGCAGGTGCTGGCCGACCGGCGTTACGTGAGCCTCGCCGTGCTCAACATCCTCGTGCTGGTGTACTCGACCGCCTTCACCATCGGCATGCCGCTGTGGGTGTACGAGTACACCAGTGCTCCGGCGGGCCTCGTCGGCCTGCTGTTCACCTTCAACACCGTGCTGGTCGTGCTCCTCCAGATACGCGCGGCCAAGAGCTGCACCTCCCTCGCCCAGGCACCGCGCGTCTACCGCGTCGCCGCCGCGCTGTTCGTCCTGGCCGCGCTGGGCTACTGGGCGGCCCACCGCTCCGGCGGCGCCACCGCCGTGGCGATCGGCCTGCTGGTGCTGGCGGTCCTCGCCCACACCCTGACCGAACTCCTCGGCGCGGTCGGCGAATGGACGGTGTCCATGACGCTCGCGCCGGAGCGGCTGCGCGGCCGCTATCTCTCACTGTTCGGGCTGAGCCTGTCCGCCCAGGAGGCGATCGGCCCGGCCCTGGTCACCGCCCTGATCGCCGCCGACGCGGACCTGGCCTGGTTCGCCCTGGCCGCGCTGCTCGCGCTCGGCTGCCTGCTGTCGGCATGGCTGGTGCGCACGGCTGTCGGGCCGGACGCACCGGACGACCCCGCCGAAGCACCCACCGACGCCAAGAGCGCAGCTCCGTCCACGAGTTGAGTACACCGCCGATTCCGGGCAGGAACCGAGACCGTGATGAAAGGACCCAGTCAACGTGACGGAATCCATCGACCTCGGCCAGGGCGCCCTCGCCGCACTGCTCGCCGACGTGTGGGAAGCGGCCCTGGGCAAGCCGCCCTCGGGCCGGGACGCCGACTTCTTCGCCGCCGGGGGAGACTCGCTGCTGATGGTGCGCAGCGTGACCCAGCTGCGTACAGCAGGCGTCAGCGCCGGACCGGCCGACTTCCTGCACGGCCGCACCTTCGCGGGCATCCTCGCCCGCCTGCACACCGACAACGCCGAGGTGCGGCGGCCGTCCCCCCGGCCGGCCGCCGGCCGTATACCGCTGCTGCCCTGCCAGACGCGCTGGATCTCGCAGGCCTTCACCGACCCCGACCACTTCGGGTTCGTCTGGGTGTTCGAGATACCCGAGACGACCCCGGACGGCGACAAGGTCGACGCCGCCTGGATCGAGGCGGCCCTCCGCCGGCTCACCGACCGGCACGAGGCGCTGCGCACCCGCTACCTGCCGGACGGGCCCGACGGCCCGGTCGCGGAGGTCCTTCCCCAGGCGCCGGACGGCCTGCTCACCGTCGACACCGACGCCGCCGCGCTCGCCGAGGCGTTCGAACGGGCGGTGCGCGGCCACCGGCTCACGGAGGGCCGGGTGTTCAACGCCCTCTGGCTGCCGCGCCGGCACTACCTCCAGATCGCCGTGCACCACCTCACCCTCGACGGCTACTCCCTGACCATGCTGGCCGACGAACTGGAGGACGCGCTGACCGGCCGGGCCCCCGGTGCACCCGCCGCCCAACCCCGCGACCTCGCCACCGACCTCGCCGCATGGCTGGCCTCCCCCCGGGCCGAGGAGGACGCGGCGCGCTGGAGCGCCCTCGGCCTGTCCGACGTCCCCCCGGTGCCCACCGACTCCACGGGCGCAGGCCCGCTGTCCACCGCCACCGCCGCCACGGCCGGTCTCGACGAGGAGCACACCACTGCCCTGCACACCGCCGCCGGGCGGCTCGGCCACCCCGTCGGCCTCCTGGTGCTGGCCGCCGTCGCCCGATCCGTGGCCGAGCGGTTCGGCCTGCCGGCGGTCAGCGTGGACACCTACCACCACGGCCGGGACACCGTCCCCGGCGGACACGACACCACCAGCGCGCTCGGCTACCTCCAGTCGACCTACCCCGTGGTGATCCACACCGGTGCTCCCGGTTCCTGGCCGCAGGACGCCCTCGACGACCTGGCCGCCGTGCCCCGGGCCAAGTTCGGCTTCGACGCCCTGCGGTACTCCGGGCACCCGCTGCTGGCCACCGCCGGGCCGGGCAGCGGGATCCGGCTGAACTTCCGCAGCCGTATGAACCAGGTGAACGACCGGGTGGGCCGCTGGCTGCGCCCCGCCGACGTGGCGGGCGGCAGCCGCCGGTCGGCACGGCAGCGGGAGCCGTGGGTGCTGAACGTCGAGGGCGACGTCGTCGACGACCGGCTGCTGCTGACCATCCGCTTCAGCACCGACCACTACGCCGAGGAGACGGTACGACGGTTGCTGGACCGGGCGATCACACTCCTGCCCGAACTGGCCGCCGGCGGAAGTGCTCCCCGGTGACCGCCCGGCCCGCATCCGCCGGACTCGACGTCCTGCTGCCACTCGCCGCGGACGTCCTGGGGCTGTCCGCCGCCGAGCTGCGAGAGCGCTGCGAGCGGATGTCCTTCGCCGCGCTCGGCGGCTCCTCCCTGCAGGCCGTACGGCTGGCGGGCGAGGCCGCCAGGGCGGGCTCCGACCTGCCCCTGCATCGAATACTCGGCCGGGAACCCGTCGGCACCGTGCTGCGCGCCGCCACCCCGCTGCCGCCCCCCGCGCCCCTGCCCCCGGTGACCGAACCCGCGGCCGTGCGCCCGGTGCTGCCTGGACAGAACGGCATGCTGAGCGTCGAGACCATCGCCCACGGCCCCGCCTACCACCTGCTGTTCACCGCCGAGATCGACGGCGCCCCCGCCGCCGCGGTGGCTCCGGCGCTCACCGCCCTGACCGAGCGGCACGAGGGGCTGCGCACCGCCTTCGTCCCGGCCGACGCCGACACCGGCAGGATCGGCCGCCGGGTCCTCGCACACGCCCGGCCCACCGTCCGGCACCAGACCCTGCGGGCGGCCCACGGCACGGACCCGGTCACCGTCGTGCACACCCAACTGGCCGGCGCGAGCGAGACACTCCTGCGCCCCTACGAGCGCCCTCCGGTTCACTTCACGGTCACCACCGTCACCCGGCCCGACGCCTCCGAGCGCGTCCTCGTGTCCGTCCTGGCCCACCACGTGCTGCTGGACGCCTGGTCGTTCGGCGTGCTCTTCGACGAACTGGCCACCCTCCTCGCCGGCCAGGACCTGCCGGCCCCCGCGCCCAGCCCGGAGAGCGTACTCGCGGCACACCGGGCGCGGACCACCGCCGCGGACCGGCGTGGGACCCTCCGCAGCCGGGCCGACCGGCTGCGGAGCGCCCCCCACGTGCTCGAACTGCCGACCGACGCACGGCGCCCGGCCCGGTGGGAGGCGGCCGGCGGCCGGCTGACCGCGGCGCTCGGCCCGGCCGCGACCCGGGCCTGGCGCAACCTCGGCCGCACGACCGGCACCACCGGTACCGTCGTCCTGCTCGCCGCCTACGCGCTGGCCCTGGGCCGCCGCAGCGGTGCCACCGAACTGCTCGTCGGCGTGCCCGTCGCCGGCCGCCAGGACCCCGCCGTCCGCGACGTCCTCGCCCCCTGCTCCCAACTCGTGCCCGTCCACTGCGTCCTGGACGACACCGCCACCGTCACCGAGTACGTCGTGGCCGTCTCCCGCGCGCTCGGCGAGGCGGTGGCCGCCTCCGACATCCCGGTGGAGGACCTCGTACCGGCCGTCGGTGTCCGGCACGACCGGCGGCGCAACCCGCTCGTCCAGTTCGTCCTCGCCGCCCACGACGAGCTGATACCGCACCGCGTACGACGCGGCGACATCACCCTCTACCCGCACGAAGGCCACTGCCACGGCGCGCCCTTCGACGCCACCCTGTACGTGCAGCGCACGGGCGACGAGCCGCGGCTGGCCCTG